>NZ_AUNI01000017.1 GCF_000447795.1 Bacteriovorax sp. Seq25_V
CAGTATTATTAATTTGATCAAAATCAGAACCATTCCAAACAAGCCAATCACCAACATTCCAAGAAATTGTTCCATTACCATATCCTAGATCCTGACTTCCGGCATTTGAAACGATATAGTATTCACCACTTGAATATCCCCCCAAAGTAGCATTTGGAAAATTTGAAGAAGCATCATAGCTTCCAAGATATGTTAGGCCTGAAGAAATTGTTGTTGGCACCCATGTTGTTCCATTATATTTTAAAAACTGACCAGAACTTGCTCCCATATCAGAGAGTTTACTCGCAGTCACGCTGCCATCAATAAGATTAAAGATAACAGGAACAGCTGTTGCCCCATTCGCTGTTGAAATAATAAGACTTGAAGCAGACTCAAGAACAAGATTGAAAGATGTAGGAGCAGAGAGAGTAAGAATTGTCCCTGTATTTGAAGTAACAACCAAAGAATTTGAATTCAACTTAACTGAAACCAAATCATTAAAATTTTTTCCAATAATTGTCAAAGAGTCATTTAACAATTTTACATCAGATACGATCGGATCATTTTTCTGATCAACTCTCGAACTTAAATTAACATCAACGCTTCCTTTATCAAAAGGAGATACGCAGGAACTAAGCAATAAAATAATTATCGATAACTTTTTCATACATGCAGTTTATCGGAGATGAATGATATTCCATGAGCAATATCTAAAATCAACATTGTAACAACATTTATTTTTTTTATTTTTTTTAATATCGCCAACATATGTTTTCATGGGCAAGTAAGCCCACACCATTTACTTATAAAACAATAAATAAAACTATTCATACCTTATTTTTACTTTTATTATTTAACTGGAGATAAAATGACAAATCTATACAGTTACAAAGATTACAGACATTTTTTAAATGACTTTATTGATGACAAAAAAAAACACAATCCTTCTTTTTCCATTGCACTACTCGCAAAAAAATTAAACCTATCTCATACATCCTCATTAAACAAAGTATTAAGAGGGCAAAGAAACCCTGGCGATGATCTAATTAAAAGCTTATGTGCTTACTTTGATTTCAGTCCAGAAGAAGAGGGCTACTTTATAGATCTAGTCTCCCTAGAAAAAGAGTCAAATCCGATTCAAAAAGCAAAGCTACTAAACAGAATAAACAAACTTGTAAATAGAAACATACCCAACATTATTCCAGACAATCACTTTAGCCTCATATCAAACTGGTACTCATATGCACTTATTGAGATGTGTAGACTGAAAGATTTCAAACTTGATTTCAATTGGATATCATCAAGACTTAAAAATAAAGTAAGCTCCCTGCAAATTGAAGAAACGATAAACAGGTTAGTTTATATAAATTTGATAAATATCAATGATGACAAAATTGAATTAAATCAAAACAGACATCAAACATCTACTGATATTCCAAATGATTATATAAAAGAATATCATGAGGAATCTATCAAAAAAGGTATTGATTCGATTAGAGAGGAAGCTATAGAAAGAAGGTATATTTCTTCATCAACGATTGCAGTCAAAAAAGAGTCGATACACGAGGCCAAGAAACTAATAGATCAATTTCAAGATAATCTATCTCTTTTAGTAGAGTCAAATGATTCTGCTGATGATATTTATATGTTAAATATACAATACTTCCCTTTAACGAAGGAATCAGAATAAAATGAAAACGTTCATACTGCTGGCATTAGTCACAAACCTATTTGCATCAGAGGGGAAAGTACGAAATGGTGGAGATATCTCAACTAGAAATATTCTTTTCGCGGCTAACAACCTTTCACAATACATTGACATATGCTTATCCACAAAAAGTTGTGTTGAGGAAGACAAGAAAGACAATCTAAGGCAAATAAAAGAAGTTATAATACCTTCTAACATTATATTTGTTGAAAAACCGGCCAATCTTGATTTTTTTGTAATTGATGGGCTTGAAAAAGTTGCAATAACTTCAAATACCCCTGGAAGTAAGATTTATATAAATTTAAAAAGAATAAAATCCATGAGCATTGCAGATGCGACATCTTTACTCATTCACGAATTTGGTCATCACTTGGGCATCAAAGACCATAATTCACTTGATCAACTTGGAGTTAAGGTCGCTTTGAATGCAGTGAAATCTTATTCTATTTACAACCTACTAGGAACAAAAAGATTCACCCCTCAGCTATACTATTCGAAGAACCTTAATCCTAGTTTGTATATTTTGAATAATGATAACTACTTAAATATTTCTAACAAAATTGAAAAACTTAATCTCTGTCCTCAAAACACAGTATTGAATACTTATGCCATTGTAAACATTTTTCAATCAACTCTTGGTTCTCATGACGGAATTCACTTAACTTTACCTATCGGTATATGGCTTAGGATTAATTGCGTTAACAGAAACGGTGAAATACTTAGACATTTCTTACAAGATAATATCGATCTAATTTTTAATATGGATACTGAAATTCCTGTATATATCGACTAGATCATACTCACCAAATAGCTCTGTTACATGGTTATTTCTTAAGTGTCATATACTGCTTTTGAAGACGTGCGGAAATCTCTTTATCCATAAGGTTAAATATTTTAGAAACCTTAGCAGGCTCAAGCATTCCCAGTATTTTTACAGATAGTGACGGATCTTGTTGAGAAAGTAATTCTGCTGCCGTTGCTGGTCTCATCCCAGAGACAACATTAACCATATGGCTAATTCTTTTCTTTTGCTCAGTATCTTCTTTATCAATACAAGCGAGAAAGTTTTCTTGTGTACTCTTAAATTCAACAAATTTCTTTTTTAATTCTTCTTCACCAAGCTTCAGCTGCTCTTCTCTAAGTTTTAGTTTCTCCTCTTTTTCTGCGATAGCTTCCTCTTTTTGAAGAAGTTCTTTAGAGAAATCAAGAAGTTTGGAACGACCAATTTTTTTCATTTTCTTTTCTAACTCAGCGTAGACAGCATTTTGAAATTCTTCTTTTGTGAACTCAAGTTTATCACTCTTCTTACTCTCTTGAGCAAATGACTTTGTTGTTAAAAAGGCCAGAATTGAAATTAAAATTAAACTTTTCATACTTTATTCTCACGATGTTTTTTAATAATTGTTAGTTCATCGATATTTTCTTGGAATTTCTTTTCACGTTTTTTATTGAATTCCAGCTGCTGTTTATCCTTGAGGTTATCAATCACTTTAACTTCCCCTTTGGCTTGTGCAAGTTCTTTTATTTTTTCTTGATACTTACGATTTAGGGAATATAAAATATTTTCTTGTATTTTCTGCTCATCGCGACGAGATTGAATATATTGAGGAAAGAACTGAACCATACGTCCAGCAGCCGGTTCTGAAACGAATGCTTCCTGTGCCTCATAACACTCTTCAATATCTTGCTGAGCTTTAGCAATTGTCGCTTTAGCCTCTTCAATCTCTTTTAAGATTTCCCCGAGTTCAAGTTTGATGCGTTTCTCTTTAAACTCACGAACCTTTAAAAGACCATCAAGTTTGAATTTAAACTTTTGGGCCATCTATTAATCCTCCTGTCTTGGTGGATTAACGGTATCTTCAGCCAGCTTAGCAAGATCAACCATATTGTTATAAAGCTCATCCATAGACATTGGATCTGACATACCTTGAAACTGTTTTAACATGTTCATTAATTCATCATGAATGACCATGGCCTTATCTACACGAGGGTTGGAGCCTCGAGCATACGCACCAACGTTAATGAGGTCTTCGTTATCTCTGTATGCAGACATAAGATCGCGTAAGTGGCCCGCAACAATCCTGTGCTCGCGAGATACGACCTTATTCATTACCCTTGATAATGATTGAAGTACATCAATAGCAGGGAATTGGTTCTTTGAAGCAAGGTCACGAGATAAGATAATGTGTCCATCACTAATCCCTCTTACAGCATCGGCAATTGGTTCATCCATATCGCCCCCTTCGACTAGAACAGTGTAAATTCCAGTGATAGAGCCTGCTCCTGCTTTAGTTCCCGCACGCTCCATTAACTTTGGAAGCTGAGCAAATACAGTTGGCGTATAACCTTTCTGCCCAGGAGGGTCTCCTGCTGAAAGTGAAATTTCACGACTGGCCATCGCGAAACGTGTAATTGAGTCCATCATTAACAGGACATCTTTATTTTCATCGCGGAAGTATTCAGCGAATGTCGTCGCTACAAATGCAGCCTTCATTCTAATGAGAGCTGATGTATCAGAAGTCGCTACAACTACGATAGATTTTTTGATACCTTCAGGCCCAAGATCATGTTCGATAAATTCAAGAACCTCACGTCCCCTTTCTCCAATTAGTGCAATAACGTTTACATCAGCAGAGGACTTCTGTGCAATCATGCCAAGAGTTACGGACTTCCCCACCCCTGAACCGGCCATAATAGCGAGACGTTGCCCCTTACCTGCAGTCATAAATGCATTAATTGAATTTACACCTGTATCAAGAACTTCTGATATTGGTGGTCTTTCAAGTGGGTTTATAGGTGTTCCAAAAATACTACGTGTTGTTTTTGATTTTTCAATTGGACCTTTTCCGTCAATTGGATTTCCTTGGAAATCAATAACACGTCCAATATATTCAGGACCAACTTTTATTGTTGTTGTAAGATCTTTTAAATATACTTTTGTCTCAGAATTTATTCCACTAAGCTCCTGGTATGGCATCACCATACAACGATTACCATCAATAGCAACAACTTCACCGAGACACTTATTGCCAAACTCTGTTACGAATTCAACGTTACTTCCTATCACAGCACGAGAAAGATTTACTTCAAAGAGCATCCCTTTGGATGCACGAACCTTCCCAATTTTTTGGTAAGGGGATGAAAATTCATAGGCCTTATGAATTGATTCAATATCTAACGATCTATTATTCGTTGTCATTAAAATCAACCTTATCGTCTTCTGTTGACTCTAATCCTACGGAGTCAAAAAGTTTATCAATACTATTAAATTGTTCTTTTAAAGTAGCATTAATGATTCCGTTCTCAGATTGTAGGATAATTCCCATATCTTCAATATCATAGTCTGATTCAACTCTTACATTTGTTAGAGTACCAACGCGAGCCTGTACGGCTTCGAGAACTTCTGGCATCTGTTCAAAACTCTTTTGATTAACCTGAATTAGTAAATTTGCTTTTGTCTGTGTTTCAACAATAAGCTTTTCAAGTAGTCTTTCAATATACTTTCCATCGTCTTTTAATTCACGAAGAACAATCCACTTGGTTACGTTTTTAATTAACTTATACAACTCCATCTTTTGATCTTTTAAAATTTCAGACTGAGTTGAAAGAGTTTGAGAGATCATCTCTGAAAGGCTAACAAGCTTCTCATCTGTTGCTTGACGAGTTTGCTCATAGATGTCATGACGACCTTGTTCAACACCTTCTTCGTGGCCTTGTCTAAAAGCATCTTCTTGAATCTTAGCAACGCGCTTATTCACTTCTTCTTCGATTCTTCTTTCAATTTCCTCTTCTTCTTGAAGTTGGATACCACGATGTTGTCTAACGATCGGGGAAATATCAAATCCTGACTTACGTGAAACTTCACGTTCAATCTTAATTGTGTGTTGAATCTTTTCAATTTGTTCAATTGTCTTTCCTTGAAGGTCTTGAAATTCAAAATCAGTTACAAGACCCTCTTCAGAAGGAGCAGAAAATGATTGAAATGTATATTCTTCAACGTCATATTGGATATCTTTCATAACCTACTCCTACAAATTCTAAAAAATTAAACAAGCGCGTCGCCGTCTCCACCACGAGAGATAAACGCCTTACCTTGAGCTTCAAGTTCTTTACACTTTTGAACGATTTCAGATTGTGCTTTTTCAACATCTGAAAGTTTTGTTGGTCCAAGAGCATCAAGGTCTTCTTGTAATAATGTCGCAGCTCTGTTTGACATGTTTTTAAATAGCTTCGCTCTAATCTCTTCAGGAGCTGTCTTAAGTGCAATAACCATTTTATTCTGATCAACTTCTTTAAGAAGAGCTTGAATACCTTTATCATCAACATAAACAAGATCTTCGAAAACAAACATAAGCTTTCTAATCTCTTCAGCAAGCTCTGGGTCTTTCTCTTCAACTCTTCCCATGATGTTTTTCTCAGAGTTCTTATCCATTAAGTTAAGCATATCTGCGATTGGTTCAACACCACCAAGTTGGTTAGTATCAATAGATCCGAGTGTACTAAGCTCTGTTTTAAGAACATCATCAAGCTGTGCGATAAGTTCTGGTGAAACGAAGTCTAGGTTTGCTACTCTTAGAACAACTTCGGCTTGAAGCCCTTCAGGAAGTCTTCGCAGTACATCTACTTTTCTTTCCGCATTTAAGTGAGCAACGATGAGTGCAATAGTCTGCGGATGTTCGTTAATTAGAAAGTTTGCAAGTGTTCGAGTATCAACTAGCTCTAGAGATTCAAGCGTATTTGATGCTCCAACATCAACGATTTGTCCTAGAAGTTGCTTCGCTCTATCTTCACCAAGAGCGTTGATAATAAAGTCACGGCCAGAGTTTTCAGAGAATAGTAAATCGTTCTCTTCATTAAGTTGTGAATAGAATTCTTCAAGAACTTTCTTAATCATCCAAATTGGCGCTCTTCTAATGTTTCCCATTGCATTAATCATTCTCTTAACATCATTATCTCTCATGTAAGAAAATATTAACTGTGTTGTGGACACACCAAGGGAACTCAAAAGCAATGCTGCTTTATCCTGCCCTGAAAGAAGCGAGTATTCTACTTCTGGATCTAGTGATTCTGACACAACCTACCCCTTAAACCTTTTATGCTATCTGTTTATCCGACTCATTATTATGAATCATTTCATGTATAATCTGTGCTGCCTTACCTGGATTCCCCTCAACAAGAGAGATGATCTTTTCACGGAGCATATTCCCCTCAATTTTTTCAGGGTTAAGCTTTTCTTCAATCTGAGGAAGTGCGTCCTCAAGACCTGGAAGTTTTTGATTCGCCTGTACTTTCTCAAGCTCTTCAAGTGTACGAGGTAAGAAATCTTCAACTGTTTCAACCGTGTTATCAGTAACCCACTGGATGAATGGTCTTACAACAATGAAGAAGAAGAGTGAAATTGTTAAACCAACTGCAAGATACTTGAAAATATTCTTGATAAGCTCTCTGTTTTCTTTCTCTCTCATTAGAGCTTCAATCGACTCCATATCTTCTTGGTGAAATTCCATGTTTTTGATTGTGATTTTACTTCCACTTCTTTCATCAATACCAAGCGCAGAAGATACAATCGCTTCAAAATTTGCAATATCTGCTTCTAACCATGGCTCATACTTCATTACAGTCTTACCATCGATTACAGTTGGAACTCTTTTTCCATCAACCATGACTGCAGCAGAGATTTTATTAATTTTCCCTGTTGGGTTTTTAGATTTTGTTACCTTCTTTGGAACATTGTAGTTCCGTGTAGCAAGCTCTTTATTCACGTCATTTCGTGTCTCTGGGACACCTGGTTGTGGTGTCTCACCAGGAAGATTTGATCTTGCACCCGGAATCCCTTGTGGAGAAGGTCTTGATCCTTGAAGTTTTTGTGTATTTGTAACTTCTGAAAGAACAGCTTTATTCTCCGAATCATATTCTGTTTGCGTTGATACAGACTCAGTAAAGTCCATGATAACGTTAACCTTAGCGATTACCTTCCCTTCACCAACAACCTTCGCTAGAATTTCTTCAATTTGTCTTTCATATTGACGATTAAGTTTACTTTCTAGTGCCATTCTATTTGCCGTATTAGCAGTTAGGGCATCACCAATATTATCTGACAATCTTTTTCCTCTATCATCTAAGATAACAACACCCTCTGCTCTCATTCCTTCAACAGAACTTGCAACAAGAGATGCGATACCTTTAATCTCAGATTCGCTCAGAGTTACACCTTGATCAAGATCAAGAACAACTGACGCAGTAGGAGCTTTCTTCTCTGTTACAAACGGTGAAGATTCTGGAATATTTAAGTGAACACGAGCTCTTTTAACTCCACGAAGATGTTTAATAGTTTTTACAAGTTCACCTTCAATTGCTCTTTGCTTATTAACCTTCTGTACAAAACTTGTAGTACCAAAAGATTGATTATCAAATACTTCATAACCAACTGTCCCAGAGAAAGTGAATCCTTGAGTCATCATCTTAAGTCTTACAACTTCGATCATGTCTTCAGGAATACTAACAACCTTTTGATCGTTACTCACCTGAACTGATACGTTATTTTCTTTTAAGAAAATTTGTACTTTATTTGAGTCTTCTTTGTTCAAATCCGTGTAAAGAACACTATATCTCGTCTTCGACGCCCAAAGAACTACACCTAGCAATGCGATAACAATAAATGATGCTACAGCAACTAAACTAATTTTCTTCCCTGAATCGAGGCTTGTGAAAAACTCTGTGAAATTTCTAACAACCTTTTCGATAAAATCTTTCAAGGGATCCTCCTGATATTACTAATAGCTTCCTGCCAATAGTTAAAAACAACTCAACAATAAATTATATCTGCATTCTCATTACTTCTTTATATGCTTCAATAACCTTATTTCTCACTTGATTCATTGTCTTGAATGCAATTTCTGCTTTCTCAACTGCAAGCATTGTCTCTTGAATATTATTACTCTTTCCACTTACAAGTTTCTGGATAGCTGAATCAGCTTCTTTTTGTAAGTTATTTACATCTAAGATTTGATTCGAGAGCATTTCGCTGAACGTTAGTTTCGAATCTGCACGTGTTGTAGGATCAAGTTCAAAGTCATTTAAACTAATAGCACCTTCGATATCTGCAGACTTCGTCCACTTCTTCGTGTCATGTGTATTAAAAATGTCATTCATACTTTGAATATTATTGATGGCCACAAACTACTCCTTAGTTGTTTCCAATTTCTAGCGCTTTCATCGCCATACTTTTAGTTGTATTCATTACGTTAATATTTGCTTCGTAACTTCTTGAAGCTGAAATCATATCAGCCATCTCTTCCATTACATTAATATTAGGATATGCTACATATCCTTGAGCGTTAGCATCTGGATGGTTCGGCTCATACTTTAAAATTGGTGGTTTATCTGTAGAAATTACTTCTGTTGCATGAACTTCTTGTGCTTGTGCATCTAGTTCACCTTCTAAAATATCAGAAAAACTCTTTCTTGCAGGTTCACTACCGAAAGCAACTTCTTTCTTACGATAAGGTCCACCTTCTGCAGTTCTTGTAGTTTGAGCGTTAGCGATATTTGAAGAAATGGCACCCATTCTCTTCTTATTCGCAGCAGCCCCTGAAGCACTAATTTTTAATGATGTTAGTAAATCCATTATCTATGCTCCTATTTCTCTTGGTTGATTGTATATTTCAACATTCCAAGTTTTTTATTCAATAACTTTACTGCTGAATCATACAAAATTTTATTCTCTGCCATTTTGGCTAATTCTGCATCACGATCTACGGTGTTGCCGTCTTCACTCACAACACCATTTGGATCTTCATAAATTTCGGGTTGAAGATTTTCGAATCCACCATTTCCTACATCAAAATGCCCATTTTCGGAGGTCAGCATTTCCATGTTTCCATCAACATCAAGTGCTCTTTGTAGAGCATCTTCAAAATCAACACGTTTTGCTTTATACCCTGGAGTATCGGCATTCGCGATATTTGAAGACAGAATCTCATGTCTCATTTGTCTGAGATTTAGAGACGCTGCAAGTGCTTTTAGTGTTTTATCTTCAATCTTCATTCGCCCTCAAATTATCTTAAGTTAACGAAGTAAGAGTTACCTTCTGTTCTATATTCATTAATTTTATTTCTAAGTGTTCTAATCGAAACACCAAGAATTTTTGCAGCTTGAGTTCTGTTCTCGCTTGTGTGAACAAGAGCTTTTTTGATAAGTAGTCTCTCAGCTTCTTTAAGTGACATAAGTCTAATACCTTCAGAGTCTTCTTCAGAGATAACATTAACAACTTTCTTCTCTCCAATTTCTAATTGTTCTTCAGAAAGTACATCACCATCGAAATTAACAAGAGAACTCTCAAGAACAGCTTTTAGTTCTTTTACATTGTGAGTCCAGTAATGAGTAACTAGTTTTTGTAAAGCAGCTTCTTCAATTGACACTGAACCTTCGAAACAGTCTTTGATAATATTATTTGCAACAACTTCAATATCGTTAATTCTTTCTCTTAGCGGAGTTAGAGTGATTGAGTTGTTTGAAAGGTTTGTATATAGACCTCTATAAAATCTTCCAGCTCCAACAAGCTTAGAAAGATTCTTAGTTGTTGTTGCTATGATACGTAGATCGATATCATAATCATCAAGCTCACCTAAGATCTTATGTAATTTCTTTTGAAAATCTTCTTCAAGAGCATCGATGTTTACAAGAACAACTGTCCCACCATTTGCGTTTTCTAGAGCACCTTTAACGAATCTTCCTGACTCAGCTTCTCTGTAACCTAGAATTTCATTTTCAACTTGAGTAGAACCTGTTCCACAATCAACTGTTACGAATGGCTTATTAGCTCTTGTTGAATTCTCGTGAATGAACTTAGCAAGAGTTTTCTTACCTACTCCGGCTTCTCCAACAACTAGTACTGGAACTTTTGTTACAGCAACGTTTCTCGCTACCTTTACCGCTTTAACAATCTTTGGATCCTGTCCGAAGTACTCTGCTGTTAATGTGTTCATTTGACCTCCTGTCTTTTTCCACTCTATCCGTAGAGTAATTTATAATGTTCGTTTTTTTAAGTTTAGTAATGTCAGCTCTGACCTTGCCATTTCCTTAATATAGCTCTCTACAGATGTTGAATTCATTAAATCTGTGAGAATCTTTTCACCTTCATCAAATTTTCTAAGTCTTAAATTTTCTCTTCCTAATAAAAATTTAATTCTATTTAAATATGATGAATCTTTGAAATCTTTTACAAACTTATTGGCTTCCTCCAATACATCTGCCTTATTTTGAGAAAACATAATCTCAAGTCTTAAATACCCAACTCGATCTTTCATTTTGTGTACGACGGCCTTATCAACCTTGAATGAAGATGCATCTTTAACGAGTGCATCTGATACATCTATAAATTTAGCATATTTTGCCTGTTCATAAATAGACTCTAAATAATTTACAACACTGTCGACTAAATCTTTGCCATCAATAATGTCAAAATTAACATTCTTAGAAAAAAATCTTTCATAAGCTGTCTCTGCTTGACTAAAGTTCTTTTGACCATATAGAGCCATAGCACGATAAAACTGTGCAATTGCATTACCTGGTGTCACTTTGTCCATTTCATTGGTTAATTTTTCGACACTAGACCAATTTCCAAGCTTAACATTTCTTAAAATTTGAAGTTGCTTTTCAATAAGATCAGCGTTCTCTGTTGTCGTTCTCGTGAGCCAAATTGGGTATGTTCTACTTTTCTGCTCTTTCGTTTTCCCTATCAATTCGTAAATTTTTTGAAATCCTTCCCAAAGACCAAGGTTTGCGTAAGACTTCGCGATGATGAACTGGATTTCAGGGTCAGCTGCTACTTTTTCAAAGTATACTGACTTATATATTTCCCAGGCTCTGATCGATTTCGCATACTCGCCGTTATCATAACTTTTCTTTATAATTCCGTAGACAACTTCTGCACCATCACCTTCAAAAACGACCTTAAATGAACTGTCCATCGCTGCCAGAGGAAGCGCAGTTAAAAATGTCAGCGCGTCTTGATAGTTCCCATCCACGATAAATGATCTTAACCTTGTTAACCAGAGCAGTCTTTCTAACTCAGGCGTTAAGTTTGACTGTTCACCTTTATCCAAGAACACCTTAACTTCTTTATCTTCTGTAGTTGGTTTAATTTTTCTAATCGCACGTAGACCAACATATCTAATCCTAGCCTCAAGGCTGATGTCGACTGCCTGTGAACGATTGATAGCATTTTTGTATAATTCTTCAACTTCACTTTCTTTTCTCTCTAGAATATCACTAGCAAGAGCTACTCTAAGTCGTGCAGCAGATGAGGCAGAATGAAAAGAATACTTGCTCAGGAAATTATCATAAGCAGCAATACTTTTTTGATATTCTGCTGTTCTAAAATAAGCTTCAGCAGCATTGAAATATAAAGATGGAAGGAGATCACCCTTTGTGGATTTTGTAAAATTCTCAAAGAGCTTAATCACTTGTTCTTCATCACCAAGTTTTAAGTATGTATACATTTCATAAGCAATTTGCTTTTGCTTTGGTAGAATCTTTTGAATTGTTTTCTCAGAAATTAAAGACTTAATTTTATCAATCTGATTCAAGTTTGATAAAGATAGAAGCATCAATTCAGTTGCATACTCAAGCTCTTCATAGTCAAAATTCTCTTTTGCATCAGCAAAGAATCTTTTTGCATATTTTAAAGTAGATATACTGTCCTGCTTCTCTAAATAGTATTGAATGAGATACTTGTAGATTCCTCTTCTAAATTCGTAAACAGGAGTCTTTTCAGCAATATTAGAAAACATTGCAACAGCTGTATCGATAGGCTTGATGTCACCAGCATCAGAAGACTCTCTCAGAAGTGCATTAGCCTTTAAGTACTCATTCATTGTGAAATTAGCATCATCTTTATACTTTTCTTCATAAAGCTTTATAGATTTTGCCATTAATCCCCATTTCTTCTTTCTGTAAAGATTAATAGAGAGTTGCATATGAGCTTCTTTATCATCTTTATCGAATTTTCTGTCTTCAATCGGATAAAAGAACTCTGGAGTCTTACGGTCTAAAAAAATTGTTTTAGAAATTTTTGGGAGTATTGGAGCATAATCCCAAATAAAAGAAGCACCATATCTAAAATCACGGTATGTTTTCTCTTTTTTTACGATAGGAGCTGCAATAGGCTTAACTCTTACTACTTTTTTAATTTCGGCTGGCTTTTTTACAACAGGTGCAATTTTGGCAGCAGGTACTTCTGCTTTCACGGCAGCAGACTTCTGAGAAACAGTTCCACCATCCTTCCAAAAATCAATATAGTAGGCAACATCTCTATTCTTATAGAAAGAGAAGATCTCAACATCGTCTTTTAGATTGATATTTACTGAGAATACAGCGTTACCTTCTACAGGTTCCAATTCTTTTACACTCTGAACATATGGGCTATTCTTAACAGCTTCTAGTTCCTTTTTAAGTGAACCAAAAACTTCTGAGTCTAACGTTTTTAATGTTAGAACTTTTCCAAGACGAGAAATTTTGATTAATTCTTTATTTGTATAGACTTTTACACGGAAGAAACCATCATTAGATTCTGCTTCTACAATCTTTGCAGATGTTGACCAACAAGAGAGGGCCAAAAAAGTGATGAATGTTAGAACATTACGCTTTTTCATTCTGGTAGAAACTTCCTGTTTCAGTGACAGCCATGTCAAATTTTTATCAGATTCTTCTTCCTGAAGATCTATCATTTCTAATTCTACATCGTTTTTAAAAATTTTAAAGGAAAATTTTGCTTAGAGGACATTTTTTCCGTCCATTTTTTTGACATGGGAAAGTCTGTTCGGATTTACAAGGAGTTCTAACCCTTTAGACTATTAAGGAGTGACATAATGATACTAGTTCCTGTCTAAAAAGATTAAGTAATATGAGACTTTTGTTTATATTAAATTTTGCATTATTTTTAGCTTCTTGCTCTACAATCACAAGCAGTGCCCCCGATTCAAAAGATGATAAATTAAAAGTAAATCCAGGAATAAATTGGAAAAGTATTAATAGCGATCAAGCCGATTACGCCTACTCAAGTAGCAATTCAGACAATATTCTTTTCATTAACTCTTTATGTAAAAAATATGAAAATAGCAGTATTAAAAATTTAATGTACTCACTTCTTGGAAACACAGATTACAAAATATTAAACGAAAAAAATCTTACATTATTTAACAGAGAGACTATGTCATATGAAATTGAAACAAAAGTTGATGGAGTTAAGACATATTTGAATATAGTTTTATTAAAAAAAGATCGCTGTATCTATGACTTCGTTCTCATAAACCCAAAAGAGAAGTCCGACTCAAATACTCTTGATGAGTTTTATGAAATTGTTAAGGCCAGTAGTTTATGATCTCAAAGATTCGAAGGCATATTTTCACAATTGGAGAAATTTACAACCTTTTTCAAAATACACTAATCTGTTCTTTCACAGGCCCTATATACTGGCATCGAGTAATTGAACAAATTCGCTTTATAGGACTTGGTTCAATTTCAATAACAATTGTTATTGGACTCGCAATGGGTCTTGTTATGACCTTAAATTTTGGCTTTGGTCTAAAGAAATTTGGTGGGACTCTATATGTTCCAGCCGTTGTGTCACTTTCACTTGCGAGAGAGATGGCCCCCTTATTCACTTCACTGTTAATAGCAGGTCGTGTTGGTTCTGGGATAGCTTCAGAAATAGGTGCGATGAATGTGACTCAGCAAATAGATGCTCTAAGAGCATTAGGAACAAATCCTATTCGCGTCCTTGTTGTTCCTAGATTTTGGGCCAGCATAATTTCTCTTCCACTCTTATCTAGTCTCTCCTGTATTCTTGGAATTCTTGGAGGACTGATAGTCTGCATGAATGAATTTGATATGTCCGCAGGTTTCTATTTTAATAAGGTCTTAATTACTGTTAAAACTCCGGACTATATTTCAGGTTTGGTGAAAGCAATGATTTTCGGTGGAATAATTTCAATTGTTGGTTGCTACCGGTCATTTAACACGACAGGAGGAACTAAGGGTGTGGGAAACAGTACAACTTGGGTAGTTGTTACAAGCTCTATTTTAATACTAATCACAGACTTTTTCTTAAGTAAGGTCTTTCTGGTTTATTGGACTAAATGATGAGCAAACCTCTTTTAGAACTGCAAGATATACATAAGATCTTCGGTAGGAAAGTTGTTCACCAAGGGATATCATTTGATATATTTCCAGGACAAAGAGTCGGACTCCTTGGTTCGTCAGGGACTGGAAAATCTGTTTTACTCCGCTCCATCATAGGGCTTGAGTATATAACAAAGGGGAAGATTTATTTCGAGTCTAAACGTATCGACAACCTCTCTGAAAGAGAAATGACTTCGATAAGAACTCAGATTTCCTACTCGTTTCAATCTGGGGCACTTTTTGACTCTATGAATGTATTTGAAAATTTAGCTTTTCCACTTTTTGAACACACAAACCTCTCTCTTGATGAAGTCGATCAAAAGATTGATCAAATGCTCGAGCAAGTTGATTTAAGTCACGCAAAACATCTCATGCCCTCAGACCTGTCAGGAGGGATGCAAAAGCGAATAGGAATGGCGAGATCAATGATACTCTCCCCTAAAATTATTCTTTATGACGAACCCACTGCGGGACTCGATCCGGCAAATACTGTTAATGTTGTTGAACTCATGAAAAAATTTAGCTCGTCTGGAGTAACTTCTATATTTGTAAGTCATGATATTCCAGCGATTCAAGAGTTTTGCGAGAGGGTGATTATTCTAGACAAAGGAAGAGTTGTTTTTGATAACGATATTGATACTTTTAAAAATTCAAATGACCCAATAGTTAGACGTTTTCTAATTGCGGAAGGATTTAAACATGCAAATAAGACCTCATGAAAAGAAAAATATAGTTGTTGCTGGAGTGTTTGTTTCTGCACTTTTGCTGCTGTCCTCCACTTTTGTTTTTTTCTTAAGTAAAGATACATCTCTTTTCCAAAAAAGATTTAATATTTATGCGAAAGTAGCCAATGCTCAAAATTTGAAATCTGGTGCTTTTGTACAGTTCAAAGGTATTAAAGTTGGAAATGTGGAGCAAATTCGAATTGATAGCTTAGACTCAATAACTATTATTATGACGATCAACAGTGATATTCGTCAATGGATTAGAGAGAACTCATATATTAAGTTTAAAACAGAAGGAGTTTTAGGAGATAAATTTCTGGAAATTCTTGGCGGTACAGATGACTCTCCAGTAATTAAGGAAAACTCTGAAATTGAAGTTCAATCTTCTCCAGAAATAGCAAACTTTCTCTCAAAAGGAGAAGATATTATAGTTACAGCTGCTAGAGTTCTTGAGAGAGTTGACAAACTTCTTATCAAAATTAACTCTGATCAATTTGAATCCTTTGTTAATGACATCAATCAGACCGCTGAAAATACAAATCGGATCATGTCTTCAATCAACAGTGAAGATCTCAAACAAATCGGCCCATCTATCTTAGAACTTAATAAAACGATGAGGAGCTTTAATAATATCTCATCTCGAATCGAAAATGGTCCCGGTACTTTGCATGACCTCATTTACGATCAAGCTATTAGCGATGATATAAAATCTCTAACTGGTGGAGCCAATAGGTCTAAGGTTCTTAAGTATTTTATTCGAGAGTCAATTAAGAAGAGTGAAAAATAAAAAGGGTCATTTCTGACCCTTTCTTTTTATTCAGTTTTTAAGAATTTCGGATAAGCAGTCTGTTTATATCGTTTAGAGATAATATCAAATAGAGTATCTCCCTCTTCAACATCAAGATCTTCACGTTTTAAGCCATCAAGAACTCGCTGTGTCTCTCCTCGAGTTAATCCTGTTACTTGATTTGTTGCTACTCCACTTCCAGTACCACCATATCCAGAACCATAACTTCCAGATCCAGAACCTGATCCACCTCCACGGCCTAAAGTTTGATTACGAAGTCCAGCCCCTCCACTAATTGCTTGGTTTGTTCCATTTCCACCTAAATCTAGAGCATCAGATGAACCACCCATATTGGCCTTAGAACCACCAGAACCTTTCTTAGAATTACCTAAAGCACTAGATCCAAGACGAAGGAAACTGTCACTTAATTTAGAGAAAAAGTTTTTAGAGTTACCCTTATCGAATGACTTCCCGTATGTTTTATCAAGAGAATCAACGTAATTACCAATTAATTTATCTTTTCTCTTCTTCTTGCTGTTATCAACAAGTTTGTCAGTCTTTATCTTTCTAGCATTTCTATCTAATGCAAACTGCGCTTGAGAGTCAAAAACAGTCTTATCAAGATTAGATGTCGCCGCTGAATTGAGTTTTGGTTTTTTAGAGACACCATACATAGAAAGAATATTTGAAGCAATAAGGTTACCTGTTCCAAACATTTTACTTTGACCAATTCCTCCTAAAGAAGTGATCGCAGAGGCTAAGTTCTTTGTTGAATTAGAACCTTGAGTAACATTCCCTTCTGACGCCATATTTGATGCAGTTTGCCCTGATTGAGTATTTGGCGTCACTGTAACATCAGAACGCTCATAGCCTGCAGTACATGTTCTTTGTGCTAAGAATATTTTCCCTTGTGCCTCAATAAACTTATGTAGAAATTCTGTAATTTGTACCATTCTCATAGGTATAAGAGCTTTCCCTAGTGGAACTCTTACTTGATAATTTGTAATAGATTGCTTATCACAGATATAAGGTATTACCTCACTTTTATTGTCTTTTATTTCTCCTCTTTTAAAAGTAGTACCCGATTGCATTGAGCTTGAGAATTCGCTAAAGAACTCATTCTTTGCAAGTGTACTATTTTCCCTTAAAGGAAACTCTTGTCCATATAAATGGAAGATATTCTTATACCATTCCGGTTGCTGTACCTCTGTGACTTCACCTTTTAAATAATCAATTACTGGAGCATATTCTTTTAATTCTGCAATTTCACTCTCTGTTTTAAGAAACTCTTTATTTGAGTATAAATACTTCTTAAATCCAGGTTCAAGCTCTGGTAAAATTCTTGCTCTTGAAGAAATTAACTGTGTTGGATAAATTGGATTGTGTAAGAAGTCTGTAATAACTCTATACTTCAATCTATTTGCAATTTCTCTTGTATTAAATGAGTCAGCTTGTTTGTGTTTAATTAACCAATTAAACTCTGAACAGTTCTCCTTATGAGCACAGTACCAAACTAAGTTTTGCCCTGTTAGAGAAGCTCTCTCAAGTTCCGTTACATAGATATCAAAAGCTCCAAGAATTGCTTTAACATATGCAATATTTGCATCAATCATAAATTCTTGAGCAACTTGTGAACCTTCCTGTATATCTGGAACGTCTTTCAGAAGGTTATCTTCAGCTAAGTTCGGCTTAACAGCATCAGTACTTCCTTCCTCAACTTTTTTAAAGTAAGCATAAGTTTCATCAACTTTCACTTTCACTTCTGGACACTGGTCACCATCAATATCAAGTTCTTTAACTCGTGTAACTCCTAAATCAATAGATTTGATAAGAAGAAACTCATTTAAATCGCAAACAATTTTCTTCGTTATTTTTTCATGATCAATTTTAATTTTTGCATACTCAGTTCTAAAACTAACTGCAGAATCATGAATGATTTTAATTGCTTCATTATTCAATTTTCTATTTTGTGGAATATTTTCATTGGCCTCTCTATTTTCAAGAGAAATTTGCTTAATTGGATCAGCTTGACCATCAAGAATAGTGAACATATTTTCGTATACGGCAAGCTCTTTAAAGACAGAATCCGCGTATGAAACAATTCCTTCATCTAACTGCTGACTACAACGACGTCCATCATTTTCATCTGTAATAATCTCTGGAATCTTCTCTGTCTCAGGTAACGCTGGAGCAATGTATTCTGGTACATTACAAATTTTTGTGTCTGGATCATGAATTAGACCATTACAACATGTATTCCCCTGCTCTGATTTCTCTCCTGCCATCGTACACATTTTCTGCTTCCAGGCTACTTTCAGTTTGAAACGAGCATGGCAGTAGTTAATCACTTCTACACCCCAGCCCCCATCAAAGCTTCCTTTGTCTTTTGAAAGATAATCAATCGGAGATCCATTCCCTCCAGGATTACAGCGGTTCGGTCCTAGCTTTTCAAGAAGTTCAATATTATAAATTCTCGAAATTTCACGGCTCTCATCAATTTCATCTGTAAGCTTTCCATTTTTATCCTTCTTATAAAGATGAGCTTTACACCAAACGGTACCCGTTGACTCGGTATTTTGAGTTGGATCAACATCATTTGGATTTGGTGAACCATTCCCATCACAAGTTAGAAATGTGTCTTCAACACCAGAAACAGGAATACTCTCATCTTCAAATGGAGTTACATCACATGTTGGACGATATCCACAACTTGGATCTTTGTACTGAATACCAAATTCACCATGACATGACTGGTGTACCCAAATTTTATTATCACCAGCAGAACCAAAACTCTTATCCTTCACACACGAAGACTGACCTTTTTTCTTACGTAGATAAACATTTCCAATAACTCGATTAATGAAGTTTTCATCTGTAATTTCACAGATTTTTTTCTGATAACAATATGATCTACACTCTAAGGCAATTGTCTTTGTTTGATCTTCGAAATCTGCACAAGTATAAAGCTCGCGATTTGGATCCTCAAAGTAATCAGACTCTTTAGTGATGAAATCATAACACTGTCTTCTAAAATCTAACTGGCATGAACCACCAAGAAGGCCTCCAGCTGCTTCACAATGTGCCTTTGTTACTTGCATTCTCGAAACACACTGATCAAGTGTGAATGTAAGTAAATCACCTTTAGTACGATCTATTTCATAAAGCTTTCCATCTAGAGTCTTATTTTTTTCACACTCTTCAATATTATCAGCAGTACAATTTTTACCATAAACATGTTTATTTAAAATCGCTTCACATCTCTCAAGAACTCTTCTCTCATATGTTTCAATTTCAGCGTTCGACATTCCTCGCTCACCTGATTGTCCCATCTCATTTTGGATAACAAACATTGTACAACGATTTAAAACATGCTTTTTCTTTCCTTCGCTAAAATTATCAAATTCTTTTCCATAATCAATAAGAGTGTCTGGATCAATATAGTTATCTAGTGGATCGATATTTGATCGTGCCTTCTCAATACATAAATCAACGAGAGCATCCCCTGTTTTATTAGCAGCAGCAGGGCCTAGCTCTTTTTTACAATCTTCTAAGATTTCATTTTTCTGAGCCTCGCTAAATTTATTGAAAAAAGACTTTACCTGTTCATCTGTAAGTCCTGAATCAACAGTTACGGCCATTGCTTGGAAAAGAAATGCCACGATTAATAAAAATTTGATTTTGTTCATAATTCCACCTAATCCAACTAAATTATTTTATACTTTCTAATATATTACTAACGAAAACCGATAGTTAATTAAATCCCAAAAAACTATTAAGATTCCTATAAAATCAATAAATAATACTTTTATTTTATAGGAAAAAGGCGTCAATGTAATGAAAACAAAATTTGCCACCTTTCTAAAAGCTATAGTAATTTCAAGCATTTATACATTGAGCATTTCTACAGCTATAGCTGCTCCACAATCTTTTGTTTGTGAGAATACCCGACAATTAAACGGTGATTTTGCCAATGTGGCATCAAAGCAATACGTTTACTTATCTGCCCCAAGACAATTTAAAGAGTTTTCTATTTCTCGAAGTGATACTCCGAGAGTTTTCAATAAGCTCGCCCAATCGAAGTGGACTATTTCTAATGGGAATGAAAAAATTATGATCAATCTCCTCGCTCTTTCCAAAAAGATCCAGCGAGAGACTTCTCTTAATCTGAGTTTTCTCGTCAATTTTTCAATTAGTAAAAATTCTTCTGATTTTGATGTTAGTCCAATCGCAAAAATTAAGTCCGAAAAATCCCCTTCACTTCCAAATTCAGAAGTATTCTTCTTTGATGACTCAACTCCTATTTACGAATCCCTTGGTCTTCCAAAGAATGCACACTTTGTTAAGACGGGACCTTATTATATTGAATATAATTATAACTTTGGAATGATTAATCGCATTGCAAGGACAATTGCAAGTGCCTATCTTTATGATGCTGTTGTCTGCACTGTTGATAAAGAACTTAAGATCAAGCTCATTGAAGATCAGAAAAATGTAAGTGATATTACTTTTAACTTTGATAAATGGCCTAAGTCACTAAATCCCCTTAAGCAATCTATTGCCCAAATTTATTTTGATCACTTCATTTCAAATGAAAACTTTACTCCTAACAAAGATATCACGACACTTTTTACTCAAGTTGATTTTAATTCACTTGTATTAACAACAAAAGTTAACCTTTCAACTATCAATCAAGATAAAAAAGAAACTATTCTCTCATATATTCATGATATGAAAATTTCCTCAGATAAAACTCCTGGAGTTACTCGCTTTCTTAATCCTAATCATATTAAAGGGAAAAGTCTTTTTACTCTAGATTTAGACAAAACCAAAGAAGCAAATAACAGAAAAGCCTATTCATATAATAAATATGTCGATCTCGAATTAATTTCAAAAGTATCGCTTAATCGCATCAATAATGACTTCTACTTTTATTTCCAACCAAAGAAGACGAGTGATCACTTTATTGAAATTGGTCCTATAGACTTTAAGAAACTATACTGGAGAGAAGGCTTTGAAAACTTTGGTACTTGCACAGAAAAAGTTATGAAGCACCTCAATGAATATGAACGAAAAGCTTTTGTTTTCGAGCAAAAAAATGATGCAATCATTGATTCTTGGGCTGATTTAGTAAAGTTACAGACACTCAAAAAATATCCTCTAGAACAATTCATTCTAACTAACAATTGCCGAGGTCCAGGAAACTTCGAATACGAGTGGCCAGGCCTAATAAAAGGTTATTTTCAGATACCTTCAAAAATTATCGCTGACATTATTGATGAACTCTCTCCAAACTTTGGCTTCGATCAAATTGCCACAGAAGTACGCCCGACAAAGTTCTATCAATCAAGACATGGCGATAACATCGTCTCCCCGGCTAGTATTAAAGACTACGTTGTTTCACTATGGTCTAAATACAAAGAAGAAGATTATCGGTGGTATCGTCTCGGAAATTTTGATAAAGCGAAAGGCTCATGTAAAAGAGAGGACATTGTTAAAGATATTGGAACTAAAAATACTTTAACTAAAAATATTGATGTAGTTTACGAAAAAGGTGAAATTAATTTTCAAGATTATCTTGGAGAGACTCGCAAGAAATCATCTTACATAGGAGAAGGAGAACCACTTGTTTATGTGAGAACTCCTTGCTCAGCGGAAGAAGCGACAATAGCTCCACCATTTGGTTTCAGGCCCCCAAGAAATCACATCACAACCCCTGGTAAAGAATACTGGGAGAAAAAAACATGTGAATGGATACCTCACAGATTCAGATACTACAAAGAATTAACGGCATATCCGATCGCTCTGAGTAAATTTGAAGTTGATGGTCTATACTCAGGAAAGTCACATAATACTTCAAAGTTTGAACTTTCATCTTACGATCAAAAATTACTTAAAGATGATAAATCGAGAATGAGCTTCGACTTTTCTGCTGCATGGTCATTCAAGAAAGCAAAACTCTCTCAGAACGAAAGTTATTTAACAATTGAACTCTCTTCAGAAGATCACAAAAACAACCTCGTTATTGGAAATATACCACTATCAAAACTGGACGCTGAAGCAAATCGCGAAGAGTTTAAAAGTTATACACGACCTTGGGCCAATGATTCTTTCAGAGGTGTTTACTCTTTGTTAGGGATTAATCCATTTCCTCTAAGTTCTTATTATGGAAATATAGAAACTGATAAGAGCCCTATTTACTCTTTCTTTTATGATCAAGATGGAGAAATTTTAAACCATCATGAGAGAGATATTGGTATCGAGCAATGGTATGTCAGAAAGAAAGGTAAGAAGATTATTATCGATCTCCTCTCTCACGAAAGGATTACTCCTGTGGCCAGAATTATGCTCGAATTATAATTCGAGCATATTTCTCTTTTTCATTTTTTCAATAAGTGTCGTTCTATTCATCGATAGGAGTTTTGAAGCCTGATTCTTATTACCACTTGTCTTTGTTAGTGCTTGTTTAATCAATGATTCTTCAACCTCATTTAGAAAAGTCTTTAAATCTATCCCCTCTTCAGGAAGACTGAAAACATCTTCTTCACTCACCACACGACGGTTTGAAAGTGCAATGATCTTTGGAGGAAGATCTTCAATTCTAATTGTGTTTCCACCTCTTAAGATAACAAGCCTTTCTATCAAGTTTTCAAGCTCTCTAACGTTTCCTGGCCAGTCGTAGCCGAGTAGAACTTCAAGAACCTCATCATCAAAGCTAATAGCATTTCTACCATCAGCGCTTACAAATCTTGAAAGGAAGTAAGAGATAAGAATTGGAATATCTTCTTTTCTATCTTTAAGTGCAGGTATTTTAATAGGAATTACGTTAAGGCGGTAATACAAGTCTTCTCTAAAATTACCATCCGTAACAGACTTTTCAAGATCACGGTGGGTCGCTGTTACAATTCTCACATCGACAGGGATAGGACTCGTAGACCCTACTCTTTCAATTTCTCTATTTTGAAGAACTCTTAAAAGTTTTACTTGTAAAAGAAGCGGCATATCGCCAATTTCATCTAAGAAGATAGTCCCACCACTGGCTACTTCAAAACGACCCATTCGAGTAGATATAGCACCAGTAAAGGCTCCCTTCTCGTGTCCAAAGAGTTCACTTTCGAGAAGTTCTGAAGGAATAGCACCACAGTTAACATTAATCACATTTTTACTAGCACGCGGAGAAAGTTCATGAATCGCCTTGGCGACAAGTTCTTTCCCTGTTCCAGATGGTCCACCAATTAGAACCGTAGAATTTGAATTCGCAACTTTTTTGATACGTTCAAATATTTTCTTCATGGCCTTAGAGCGACCAATCATTCCACAGAAAAAATCGTCTTCTGTTGGCTCTACTAATTTTACTTTCTTTGCAGTTGTTTCTTTTGCTTCTTCAACTTTATTATTAAAAAGTGAACTATCAACATTAAGTTTGGAAGTCATTGCTCGAACAACTAAATTTGAAAGAATCTCTAATTCAAAAGGTTTTGTAAGATAGTGAAATACTCCCTTCTTAGTTGCCGCAATAGCTGTTTCAATGGAAGCGAAACCTGTCATCACGATACTTGCAAACTTATAACCTTTATCTCTTAAAACATCGATGAGGTATAATCCATCTGTTCCAGAATTCTCAAAACTTATATCTGTTAAAAGGCAAAACTGGTCTACTTCATCAAGACCTGCAAGGTGGGCCAAGAAATCATTAGGGCCTTCAAAAGACTTAACCTTTAGGCCTAACTTTTTAGAAAGGTAGATCAGAATACTTTGGCTTAGTAGCTTGTCATCCTCTACTAAGTATATCATTGGGATCTCTTGATTTGAGACCGGCTTTTCTTCGATAAAATCTTTAAAATCTGAAAATGCATCACCAAGAAAATCTAAATCATTCATGTGTAAAATCTCTTTTCAGTTGCAGAACAAAAATTGTTCCTAAGAAATCGTAGCGAACTTATCTATACAGTGTCAAATTTCTAACGCTGGGATAAGTTTTCCTCCGCTGTCTAATCCATTGAAATTGCTTTGAGTTTTCTAAAAACTTCTTACTGCATTAAAGAAGAACTCAGTCGCTCGATCAGGACCACCTGCCCAGACCCAGAAAACAATGAAGAAAGTACACACCGCAGCACAACAAACAAAGAGATAAAAAAGTGACTTCACGTCCTTTAACCAAAAGATATATGCAAAAGGAAGAAAGATAAGAATTCCTGGCACACACCAGAAAGGAATATAACGAATAGCAAAAATTATAAATTCAATCATATCGTTATTATACTTGGAACATATTTTACAACAACAAAAAAAAAAGGCCCCGAAAGAGGCCTTATTTATTACTTACAAAGATCTTTTAATTGATTGACCATTGTTAAGTCTTCCCATGGGAAGTAACCAGCAAGATCTCTACCAAAGTGCCCGTAAGCAGCTGTTGGTGAATAGATTGGTCTAAGTAGGTCAAGTCTCTCGATGATTGATCTTGGCTTCATATCAAAAAGTTCCTTAACTGCATTTTGAATTTTTTCTACAGCAACTTTTTCTGTTCCAAATGTTTCAACAAGAAGTGACATTGGCTCAGCAACACCAATTGCATATGCAACTTGTACTAGAGCTCTATCAGCTAAACCTGCGGCAACGATGTGTTTTGCAATTTGTCTAGCAGCATAAGCAGCTGAACGATCTACTTTAGATGGATCTTTTCCAGAGAAAGCACCACCACCGTGAGCTCCATGCCCACCATAAGTATCAACAATAATTTTTCTACCAGTTAAACCACAGTCTCCCATTGGTCCACCGATTACGAATTTTCCAGTTGGGTTGATGAAGTATTTTGTATTGTTATCCACAAGATCAGCTGGGATTACTTTATTGATAACTTCTTCCCTAATTGATTCTTGAATTTGCTTAAGAGTCATATCTTCAGAGTGTTGAGTAGAAAGAACTACTGTATCAATTCTAGAGATTTTCCCATCAACATATTGTGCAGAAACTTGTGTTTTACCATCAGCTCTTAGATCTGGAAGAATCCCAGTTTTTCTAACTTCAGATAGTCTGTAAGCAAGTTTGTGAGAAAGGTCGATTGTAAGTGGCATGAAGCTTTCTGATTCATTGATCGCATAACCGAACATTAAACCTTGGTCACCAGCACCCATTTCAGTGAAAGTTCCTTCACCTTCGTTAACACCTTGAGCGATGTCAGGAGATTGCTTATCAAGTGCAACCATAACACCACAAGTATTTGCGTCAAAACCTTTCGCAGAGTGGTCATATCCGATTTCTCTAATTTTATTTCTAACTACTTCTTGAAAATCAATATTAGCTTTTGAAGTGATTTCACCAGCAAGAACAACAAGACCAGTTGTGATCATCGTCTCACATGCAACACGTGACTTTGGATCTTGAGCAAGCATTGCATCAAGCACTGCATCACTGATTTGATCTGCCATTTTATCTGGGTGACCTTCTGTTACTGATTCAGAAGTAAATACGTAGTCTTTTAACATTTCACAGCTCCAACTAAAAAAATAAATAAATTATACTCTAATTCAATTTAGAGACTATACACTTTTGCTCATGACTTAACAATAGTTGGGAATGGTAATAGGGCTTAATATGCCTTATTTTTGATAAAATATTTGAAATGATGTGGGTTTCTATAACGATAAAACTTTTTTGATTTAGGAGAATATACAAATTCAGTGCCTTTCATACGAAGAACTTCATATTGAGTACCGGCTGAAGTGAAGTTGTAAAGGTATGTGTAGTTTGAATTTTTATAGTGAAGCTGAAGTTTTTTATCACCAGAAATACGTGGACCTGGTCTCTCTTCAATTGGAGTGTAGTCATCCCAAACTTGGGCCATATCAATTCGTCCCAACATGGAAGCACGAGAAAAATATCTTGTTGCAAGAAATCCAGGATCTGGACTTCTTAAAAGATTAAGAGCAAGTGAAAGATTTTTTCTTCTCAAACGACTAGCTGTTTTACTTTGGTCCGCACAGAAAATTCCGCGACTAGCTGGAATAAAAAAATATGTGAACGAGAATTCGCCCTGCTTAAACAATACATTTAACCATGTATATTTATCAATATTTTTAATATTCAACTTTTGAAGTTTGGAATGAAGAGGCTCTGAGGCATCTATTTTATTGTATTCATTAATTGCTAAGCGATTCATTACAACTTTTAAAACATCACTCCTCTCTGTCCCTGCATCATCATCAAGTCTACCAACCTCATGAAATAGAATTGTTTCAAGAGCAAAGAGCTGTCGATAAAGTAAATCCTTTTCACTCCAAAACTTATAAACCTCTGCCTCTTTCTCATAAATATAGTCAGAGAGTGCATACCTTGCTTTATTCTTATCATTGAACATTTTCTTAAAGAAATCCTTCTTATTCTTCTGCTGGACAAGAAGATTAGAGTAGTAAGTGACGTCTTTATCTGTCTTAGCAACCCAGTTTGAAATACGCGATAAAATTTCTCGTTTACCACCCCTCAAAACCCCATCGAGAGTATCAAAGAGTGATTCAATATCATACGCAAGGTTATTATCAAGAAAGGAATCAGAATAAGAATCAATTCTCATATAGATCGAATCAATTAATGCCCTTAGAGTAAGATCAGATCTTCCTTTGTCTCTATTAACTGCACCTTCCTCTACAATTTTTCTTAAAAAGTAAGCTCTATTGGCCTTTCTTTTTCCTTCTTCAGTATCACTAGACTTGTACTTATCATATTCGGCACGAAGATAAAAATGATCAACAGGAAACTCAAAGGACTGAAGATAGTACATACTAACGATAAACTTCTGCAGTTTTTCTATGAATTCATGTGTATGAGACTTTGCTTCCTTAACGAGATTCTTTTTCTTATCGAAAGAGTTTTCAAGATAATAGCGGTGATAAACACTTCGAAGTTTATCTAGGTCTTTTTGCAAAACCTTCAAAGATATTAAATATGTTCTAAGTGATTTTTCATTTTTTAACTTCTCCTCAACCCCTTTGAGCCAAGTGAGTCGTTTTTGGAGCATTGGAAGATGATCTGAGATTGTTTCTGAATCTAAGTTTCCATCTTTTAAAAAAGGAATGTATATTCCATCTCCAAGAAAACTTTTATAAAGCTCTTCGGCATGCTTATCTGTCCCACCTGAACAAAGTTTTTTAAACGATTGCTTATGCATTCGCATATACTTGTTAATTGCGTTTCGATCCGTTATTTTTTCAAGAACGTCAGCATAAACAAAACTATTTATAAACAGAGAGCTAATTAATATTTTTAACAAAATCACTGCTCCACAGGCCAAGTGTTGAACTATTACTCATAATCAGATGAACATTTTCTTCCGATGATAAATTATCAATTCTCTCCTGGAGTTGTTCAAGTGTTACAACGCAACTAGCATCAATACCAATCTCATTGAGTTTTGTGGCTATTAACGTCACATCAAGATCCCCTCGCCCCTTTGCTGTCGTTGGCCTTTGGGGTTTTATTATCGTTACCGCCGATGCATCTTTTAATGCATCAAGGAACTCTGCTTGAAAAATATCACTACGTGCAGTCGCAGACCCTGGTTCGAGAAATGCATTAATTTTTTTCTTAGGATACTTTGTCATTACTGCTTTTAAAGTTTCTCTAACAGCAGTCGGATGGTGAGCGAAATCATCAATAACAATTGCTCCCCTGTAATTTCCTCTTTCCTCTTGTCTTCTTTTCACAAGAAGAAGCTCTGTGATGGCCAAATCGATCTTTTCTTTCGTGTAACCAAGCTCTTTTGCAATGAGAATAATCGAACTTAGATTATATATATTATGATCACCAACCAGGTTAGTCTTATAAGTCTCATCTTCTATTTTAAATTTAGTTCCAAATTCAGATCTTTCGATAATATGAATATTATTCTTTCCGTAATCCTGCCACTGATGTTCCTTGAACTGGTCTCGAAGGGAAATAATTTCTGGCCAGTCGCTACATCCGACCACCGAGCTTGTCGTGGGAATTACTTTTCTAAACTCATTTTTTATATCTTCAATCGAAGAAAAGATATCTGCATGATCAAATTCTAAAGATGTGATGACAAAGTGATTTACACAATATGACTGAAATTTAGAAAACTTCTCAAAGTAAGCGCTATCATATTCATCAGATTCGATAAAAAACAGAGGACTTTTACCGAGGCGAGAGGGAGGTCTTCCATTCATCACTCCACCAATAAGATAACCACAGTCCTCACCTAATTTTTCAAAAACCTGAGCCCCAAGATAAGTCGTTGTTGTTTTTCCATGGGTACCAGATAGACCAATTACAGTTTTCTTATTTAAAACGAGAGCACCGATTGCGGTAGGAAAAGATGTAAATGGTACTCCGCACTCTTCAATCTCTCTCGCCTCTTGGCTACTTCCAGCGACTACATTTCCAACAACGATGAGATCATATTCACTTTTAAGTGTTTTGAAATCAAGTTTATCAATGGTAGAAATTTTAATACCTGAGGTTTCTAGGTAGGTACTCATTGGAGGGTAGAACATACTATCAGCACCGGAAACATCAAAACCAGCTTCTTTTAGAAGACAAGCTGCTGCCCCCATACCTGTACCACATATTCTATAGAAAAATATTTTTTTAAATGATTTATTTTGTAGATTTTTAAAATCTAGGTAGTTTGATAAATT
This sequence comes from Bacteriovorax sp. Seq25_V, assembly GCF_000447795.1. Taxonomy (NCBI): domain Bacteria; kingdom Pseudomonadati; phylum Bdellovibrionota; class Bacteriovoracia; order Bacteriovoracales; family Bacteriovoracaceae; genus Bacteriovorax; species Bacteriovorax sp. Seq25_V. The sequence continues at coordinate 29,032 of NZ_AUNI01000017.1, forward strand.
CATAAATTCCCCTTCTATTAATTGTATCTAATTTTAATAGAAAGGGAAAATGCATTTTATATGCCCATAAACATTTTAATTACATCTTTGCACGTTTTAGTCGCATTAACTGAAGTGATACCTTCCGGATTAATCATATTCCACCACTCTTTAGTTGCTTCAAGCTTCAAGTTTGCTTGTTGATTCTTTTGTAGCTCAGATGGAGAAAGTGATCGACCAATCTTTCCTTCCACTGTTGTTTTAAATGAAGCAAAGTCACTAGTACTTTCTAAGTGAATGATCTCGTCAGGAAATACGATTAAAGGAACCATTTCTTCAACTTCGTGATAACCGGAAACTAGATTTAAAAGGTTTCTTCTCTTATCAATTTTCATCGCAGCTATTCTTGGAGGATGTCCCGCAAAACTTTGAGCAACACTCATAACCGAAGTTGATAAGAATGGAGATCCTACTGGCTCATGGCTATGGCCTTTGAAGATCGCTGCAAGAGACTGAAAGTCAATTGGCATTTCGTTCTGAGCCTTCTTAGATAGTTTCTTGCCAAAGAAAGTTTTAAGGGAACGAAGTCTTCTTGTATAGCTTCCCTGATTTTTTGTTAGCAGCTTTGACATTAAAAAATAACCGCCATTATCAGTTTCACGAACAAGGTCGTCAGCAACACCTCTAAATGTCATCATATAATCAGCTTCATTTGTAGCCGGCTTTTCGATAGCATCAAGCCATCTTGTCCATGCAGCAATTTCAGTTGGCTCCATCTCTTCCCACGGCATATAGGCTTCGACAAGTTCAACAACTTTCTTTCTATTATTTGAAGCAATATAGTCATCTAACTTTAAGTCCTCTGCTTCGAGTTTCGTATGAAGAGTTTTCCATCTCGCAGCAATTCCTTTACGAGTTTTTCTCTCGGCTTTTTCTTCCTTACTTACTGCCAGAGAGATTTTTGCAGCATGTGCCTTTCTTGCCGCTATATATTCTGTAATTTTTGGATCTTGAACATTTTGTGAATTAAAATAATTTTGAAGTGCATCCATTGCATCCACTTCTGCCCTTGCATTCATAAGCTTACTTCGCTTAGATCCATACTCAGCATTAAGAGCAACCTCGGCCCAGAATATTGGATGTTTATAAAAGCCGCTAGATTCAACAATTTGTTTTAAATGTGTCATCTCTTCAAGAATAACTAGAGGATTTTTCCACCCTTCAGCACTGAAGTTTACTTCAATAATAAGACCTTTTTGATTATCAAATTTCGGAACAATCTCAGCCAGTTTGCCATCAGTAAAACTTGCATTTTTTGAAACTTGAATTTGCGCCAAAAAATCTTCCTGTGTTCCCTTCGCAGTTAATCTTCCATTTAGATTTGTAACTGTTGTTTCAAAAGCTTGGATTGCATCAACCCCAGTCATTGACTTCAGTTTTGCAACTGTATTGACCTCATCTAATAAATTCTTAGTTGTTCCATCTGGAGAGAAAAAGGCCAGATGACAGAAATTCTGCCCATCACAGACATCTGATGATGTCGTCGTTGGTAGAAAATTATATTTTAGATTTCCGTTATAAGTAACTTGAGCGTCAAGCCCTGCACTTCTAAATGCTGCCTGAGAATAGACATCAACAAGATAGTCGCTATCTTCAACTAGAAATTTTGGAACAGTAACAACATCACTCTCCGGAGGACCACGAACCAGATTAACAGTAGTGAATTTATCTACATCCGAGACTGCCCCAGCAAGCTCCTCCATAGCTTTCTTGTATTCCTCTAAAACCTGATCAGAAGCTGCATGAAAATTGATAGCAAGAATATCACCTTTAGGGTTCCACTTTCCTTGAACAAAATCTTTGCTAATTGAAATTTTTGGTGTCACACCGGTTTCTTGAAGTTTTCTTCCTACATAACTAGAAACTTCACTCGCCAATGCAAGTCTTTTCGTAAAATAGTGATCTGAGAAGCTATCAACAGATTCAGCAAACTGTACTACTTCTTCTGCGGTACTCACATTTGAATCTTTTAAAGCAGAGAAAACATAGTACTTAAAAGTATTACCCTTCCCTGCTAAAGCAGCATCAATGAGATCTCTTAGCTTAGATGCACTTGATTGTGGTAGATCTGCTGTTTTAGGAATTCCAATATTATCTCTATCAAATAAAGAGATAAGAAGTTTGTTTAAGGCATTTCTTCTTTTTGCACTTGTTGCACTCGCTAGAGTTTCACCTTCACTTTTTAGTACATCAGAGATGAGAAGGTATGCTCTCATGTGATCATCACTAGAGTTTAAAATCTCTCTTAAGTGGCTTGTTTCAACTTCAACAAAATCCGAAACTTGCTTCGACTTTTGAAGCCATTCTTCCGTTTCTTGAAATGGAGAGAAAACGTGATCAACAACACCACCAATTTTTGCTCCATCAACTTGAAGGACATCTCCATTAAGCTTCTTGTTTGTATCACCAATACGAGCATGAGTTGGTATTACAAGATCCCCAACTTTATACCCTTTCTCAGGAAATGCTCCAGCAGTTCCAATATATGTAATATCTTTGTGCCCAGTGTTTTTTAGAGCGCGTGCAAGTGGAGCGATCTCATCTCCCCAACTATTAGCAACAACTCGCCATACAATATTTTCGCCTTCTTTGTTTTGGAACGCGATATCTGACATGCTAATAACAAAATTATCATAGTCATACTTTTTAAAACTTGGAGGTATAAATCCTGATTTCTCAGCTTTCGCCTTTACTTTTTCGAAGGCTACTTCAATTTGTTTTTTATTTTTAAAAATATCAAAGTCCTCATAGTTTCCAGACTTTAAAAATTTTACAAAAGCATCTCTATCTTTTTCAACGATCTGGCTTAACACTGCATCAGGATCGCTATCGTACAAATTCTTAAGAGCTCTTACTTTCCAAAGAATATCAACAGTTCTCTCAATTGCACCTTTTTGACCGATAATTACTCGATTGGCCTTTGGAAGATGTTTCATAATTCCAGAAAGCTCGTCTTCCATCATTTTATGAGATTTATCAACATCTCCATAAATTCTTACTTTATTTTTTAAGTTACCATCTTCAAGCTTTGAGAGCCCGAACTGAAGCAGCAAGTGATTTAGTCTATCTTTTCCACCAATACTTGTAATCGCATAACGATATGTATCTTCACCTGGATATTGAACGATGTAAATTTTGTTATAGTTGTTCGCAAATGGACGAACCTCTTTAACTACCGAAGCACCATTTTCAGACAAGTTCTTTAAAAATTCCCTCGAATTCTCAAGGTGAAAATCAATTCCACGTCCACTTTCTGTTGCTTCCCAAAACACAGCTCTCGTGGTTCTATTGGAAATATAAAGCCCTGAGTCTAGTGTTAGATCATCTGGCTTGAAATTAATATCTGCTATAACCTCTTCAGTCGTTGGAGCCTTTGTTGTTAATGCTGATTTATCCTCAGTCTTTAATTTTGTATCTAAGAGAGTAAACCCTTCATTTAATTTATTCTTAAAGAAATTATATCCCCAGACATACTTGCTCTTAGCGAGAGAAGGTTTAGCACCTAATTTGTCTTCGATGATTTCATAAACTATTCCATCATAATTTTTTGCATCAAAAATTCTCGAATCAGAAGAAAATTTTTCAATTAGATAATCAATCTTAGACTGTTTTAAAGCCGAAAGAGATGATTCATCAATATTCTTTCCAAACCCATTAATATACTCACCGATATAATAATCCAGCTTATCAATAGCAAGTAAGACTTCAAGACGATCAAGACTCTCGCTACTCGCTGGAAATCTTTCTGCACGACTTTCCATCGTAGTCAGGTAACCATAATTAGCTGGTCCACTGAACATCGAACATGAAGTCAGAATAAGGGCAAAAATAAAGGCATTAATTTTTCTAAACATAGTCTTCATTCCAATAAATTAAAAAAATGATTTAATAATATATAAACAGTTATTCATTTCAGGCATTTCATCGATAACAGTATTAGTTACCTTTACGGTGTCATATGATGGCGTATTATTTCCTGTCATCTTATTCCACATTTTTTTAAATAGCCCTGGCGTCTTTTCTACTTTCTTAGTCTCTACAATAGTTTTTGTTTTTGGGGCCAGATATGCTTTACTTGAATTATTAAATTCTGCAGAACGTTCTGTAATTGATTTAATAATTTCCTCAGCTTCATTCTCACCATATTCTGCGATGATTTTCTTTTTAAAAGTATCGTGTATATAAGTATTTACCGCATCAGAAGAGCCTCTGCCATTAATGCTCTCATCATAAAAAGCGACCATTTCTTCAGGGAAAGAAATTAAAGAATGAAGATACTCCATTTCTCCTTTGAAAGATGTCATCTGGTTAAATAGTAAAATTTCTGGATCAATAAGAAACGCTCCCATTGCTCTTGAGCCATCTTTATCTGCAGCATCACCACTGATACTAAATCCGAATCGATATCCAGTCGCAAAGTCAGTTGTAAATGAAAGGAATGGACTCCCTTGGGCCTCAATCGAGTGCTGCTTCATCATTGTTGTTAAACGAGAGCTTGCATTCATTTCACTTTCTACATTAAATGGATTTTGAGAGATTTTCTTATCAAACATTGTTTGTAATGAACGTAATCTTCTATTCCAAGTTCCTTGATTTCTAGTGATAATCGTAGACATTGCCGCGAGACGGCCTTCTTTTACGGCCTGATCATACTCCATCACTGAACCATTAACGATTTCTGGATAAAGTCTATCTCCATAAGTTCCCCTGTAGACAAGAACTCGATCTTTAATTGGCGCAGGATTTTTAATCTTATTTAAAACTTGATCCCAAAACATATGCTCCATTGGAGTCATTTGCTCACGGGGCAAATATTTTTGTAACAAATCAACAACTCCTGCACGATCGTTCTTTTGCAGCAGTGTACGAAGTTGACCATCATCAGCAGCGCGATCAAGTTTACTCATAATATCCTTACGAGCTTTTTCCTGTGCCTTAATCTCTTTCCTCTTGGCAGCGATCTTTGCATCAATGGCTTCAAGGTCATCATTAAGTTTTTCAATAAGATCTACAAACTCAGTTTTTCCCTTCATTGATATCTGTCTAAGTCTAATTAAAGCTCTTTGTGACTCAAGATGACCATTTCTCGCATTAAACATTGTTTCAAAAAATGAATATGGTGTTGGATATATTTTTTGATCGTTTATAGCATTTAGAAAACTAAGGATCTCTTGACTTGCAAAACTACTATGAGCACTTTTAGTACTTGATCGGTAGACAAGGATGGAGTGTGTTCCATTTGGTTTAATATTTACATCAATTGCAAAATCTTTTCCATCTGGTAACTCAGTATCAATAAGTTCAATAGCAATCGCTCTCGTCTCACTGCTATTAAATGCTCTCGCCTGATACTTTGTATTGATTTGCGCAATCTCTTTTTCAAGACTAATTGGTGAATCTTCAGTACCATGTGTTGATACATAGGATTCAAAATGAACGATACCTTGATGCTCTTTATAAATTAAAGCTGCGTCCTCCGAAGCAATATCTCGCTTTGGGGAAATACAAGATGCCATTAAAAGAAATAGCACAAAAATATTAAAATATTTCATTCGTTATACTCCTATCCGACAATAATTATCGGACTTTTAAGGAGTAAACTTAATTAATTATGACAAATACTTGATTTCACTTGGAAAAAGCGACTATTCCGACCTTGCGACGAAGGTCGTTTAACAGTGATCTATCGTACCAAAAACCATTAACTTCATTAGTTAAGAGCACACAACCAAGTTGTTTTTCCGGATCAATCCACATTGATGTTCCAGTGAACCCGAGATGGCCAAATGTATTTTTAGAAGCATTTTGTCCAGCGAGAGTTGTCTCGATATTTTCAACTGAATCAAAACCTTTGATATAGCGACCTTGATGATCAATACCAACTCTCTTTAAAAGTTCTAATTTGGAATTAATATTTAGAAGGCTTTTACACACACCATCGATCGTTGCAAAGATGCCAGCGTGAGAAACTTTCTCTGCGATTACGAATGCATTATCATCATGAACTTCACCGTGAATTACATGACGATTTCTCCTTCCGGTAAAAGCGCAGTGCTCACCTTCAAGATCAAGCCAGTGTTTTACTTCTTCAGCCCAATATTTTGAACTAATGTCGTACAAATGTTTACCGGTAACTTTCTCAATTTCAAGTTGCAAGCGAAGTGCTCCAAAATCTGAGTAGTTTGTCTCACTTTCAGAAATTTTATAAGACAGAACTTGCTCTCTCCAAGTCTTCTTATCAAGTCTTCCCCAACGAGGAAGCCCTGAGCGATGAACAAGTAAGAGTTTCATTTCAGCCGTTAATTGGTCTTCAATCTCAAGACAGGCAACACCGAAAGTGAATGGCTTTGTCATTGAAGCAATATCGAAGTACAAATTTCCTTCAAAACCAAGCGAGAGTGTTTCATAACTATTGGCCTTGAAATCGATAATTCCCACAGACACACTATCAAAGTGCGCCTGTGGAAGAATTTTTTCAATGTATGATTTTAATTCTTCTAACTTTTGCATTACTTATTGCGAATAACCGCTTGAGCCGCAGCAAGACGAGCAATAGGAACTCGATATGGAGAACAACTTACGTAATCAAGTCCCGTACGGTGACAAAAGTCAATCGACTTAGGCTCACCACCATGCTCACCACAAATTCCAAGACTAATGTCAGACTTTATACGACGTCCTTCTTTACAAGCAAAGTCCACAAGGAATCCAACACCAGACTGATCAAGGCTAACGAATGGATCATTTGGAACAACTGACTTTGAAATATAATCAGTAAGGAACTTTCCAGCATCATCACGAGATAAACCAAAAGTTGTTTGCGTTAAATCGTTTGTTCCAAAAGAGAAGAAGTCTGCATGCTTTGCAATCTCTGCAGCAGTAATAGCAGCACGAGGAAGTTCAATCATCGTCCCAAGTTTGTACTTAATCTCTTCTCCCGCATCTTTAAAAATTTGCTTAATGTCTTTTTCAAGAATCTCACGAAGAATAGCAAGCTCAGAATCAATTGCAACAAGCGGAATCATAATCTCTGGGATAACTGTCACCCCAGCTTTTTTTGATTCAATTGCCGCTTCGATAATTGCTCTTACTTGCATTCTGTAGATTTCTGGGAAGGTAATTCCAAGACGACAACCTCTATGTCCAAGCATTGGGTTAAACTCATGAAGTCTCTCACCAATCTCTTCAACAGTTTTAACTTCAACATCAAGATATTCTGCAAGTTCTTTCTTGTCTTCATCTGTGTGAGGTAAGAACTCATGTAAAGGAGGATCAAGAAGACGAATATTTACAGGGAGTCCATCCATCTCTTTAAAGATCCCAATAAAGTCTTTTCTTTGAAATGGTAGAAGTTTTACAAGGGCCTTTTCTCTTTGCTCAGTGTGTTCAGCAAAAATCATTTCACGTACAGCAAGAATTCTCTCGGCCTCAAAGAACATATGCTCAGTTCGGCAAAGTCCGATCCCTTGAGCACCAAACTTGATTGAAGTTTTTGCATCCTCTGGATTATCCGCATTAGAGCGAACTTTAAGTCTTCTTACTTCATCTGCCCATGACATGAAAGTTGCGAACTCAGCCGAAATTTCAGCATCAAGAGTTGGTACCTCACCTTCAATAACTTCTCCAGTAGCACCTTCAATCGTGATCCAGTCACCTTCTTTAAAAGTTCTACCGTCTACTCTCATTTCATTTTTTACGTAATCAACAGTGATTGACGAACAACCAGCTACGCAAGGCTTCCCCATCCCTCGAGCAACTACCGCCGCGTGAGATGTCATCCCTCCACGCGCAGTTAAGATTGCTTTTGAAGCGGCCATTCCTGCAATATCTTCAGGAGAAGTTTCTTGTCTTACTAGAATCACTTTATGACCTGTTTCATTTAAAGCATGAGCTTTTTCTGAATTAAATACAATCATCCCAGAACCTGCACCAGGAGAGGCGGGAAGACCTTTAGTGATAACTTTTTTCTTAACATTTGGATCAAGTCTTGGGTGAAGAAGTTGGTTTAAAACTTCTGGATCCAATTGCATGAGAGCTTCTTCTCTCGTTACAATTTTCTCACTCTCCAAATCAACAGCAATTTTAAGTGCCGCTTGAGCTGTACGTTTTCCATTTCTAGTCTGTAGAAGATAGAGAACATTACCCTCAATCGTAAACTCGATATCCTGCATATCTTTGTAATGCTTTTCAAGTTTCTGATAAAGATCTGTTAGCTCAGCAAATGCCTTTGGCATATACTCTTCTAAAGTTTTCTCATTTCTATTTGAATCATTCTTTGAACTTGTATTGATTGGACCTGGAGTTCTAATACCAGCCACAACGTCTTCACCTTGCGCATTAACAAGATACTCTCCAAAGAATCTCTTATCTCCTGTTGAAGGGTCACGTGTGAAACATACACCTGTTGCACAATCATCACCCATATTTCCAAATACCATGGCCTGAACGTTTACCGCAGTACCCCAGTCACTCGGAATATTATTTAGCTCTCTATATTTAATCGCACGTGGGTTCATCCAAGAGCCAAAAACAGCTGTGATGGCCTTCCAAAGCTGCTCCATTGGATCAGTTGGAAAAGACTGGCCACTCTCATTTGCGATGATTTGCTTATACACCTGAACGAGTTGTTTAAAATCATCTGCAGTTAGGTCTGTATCTAAATGAACATTACGAGCTTCTTTTAAATCCTCAAGAGTTGATTCAAGAATTGAGATATTAAAGTTCATAACAACGTTTGCATACATCTGAATGAAACGACGATATGAATCCCAAGCAAATCTTTCATTTCCACTTTTCTTCGCAAGTGACAGAACAGTCTCGTCGTTAAGCCCAAGGTTTAAAACTGTATCCATCATCCCAGGCATTGAAGCGCGAGCCCCCGATCTGACAGAGAAAAGAAGTGGATTCTCTCCACCACCAAAAGTTTTACCAGTTATTTTTTCGACTTCTTTTAAAGCAGTAATAATTTGCGACTTTGCATCTTCGTTAATTTGATTAGATTTTTGATAGTCAATACATGCTTCAGTTGTAACAGTGAAGCCAGGAGGGACAGGAAGACCTAGGGCACACATCTCAGCAAGGTTTGCACCTTTACCACCGAGAAGTTCCTTCATCGATCTGTTACCTTCAGTTCTTTCTTTTGAAAAAGAGTAAACCCATTTATTACTCATTCTTTGCTCCTTATATCCATGGACGGACGTTAATCCTAACAATTTCCTAACAATTCAAAAAAAAGGCTAGTTTTAAACTAGCCCATTTCTTAGATATTCTTTTACTTTATCAAGAGAAATTCTCTCCTGCTTCATCGAGTCTCTATCTCTAATGGTCACAGCGTTGTCTTCGAGAGAGTCAAAGTCAAAAGTAATACAGAATGGAGTCCCGATTTCATCTTGTCTTCTATATCTCTTACCAATTGAACCTGCCACATCATATTCAGCAGCAAATTCTGTCGCTAGATCTTGGAATAATTTTGTTGCTGGTTCTTCTAGTTTTTTAACAAGTGGAAGAACTGCTACTTTAACAGGAGCTAGACTTGGATGAAACTTCATCACAACTCTCTCGTTCTCTTTATCACCTTCGTTTTCTAATCTATATGCATCAGACATAACAGCAAGAAGACAACGGTCACAACCAACAGATGTTTCAAGAACGTATGGAAGATACTTCTTATTATTATCCATCGCATCTGTGTACATTAAGTTCTTTCCTGAGTGCTCTTGGTGAGTCTTCAGGTCGAAATCAGTTCTTGAGTGGATACCTTCCATCTCACCCCAACCATGTGCATATTCATACTCAAGATCATAAGCAGCGTCTGCGTAGTGAGCAAGATCCTCACCTGTTTGCTGATACCATCTAAGTTTTTCTTTTCTAATACCATTTGATAGGTGCCAGTTGAAACGTAACTCTCTCCACTGCTCCATCGCATCTTTTTGCGTTCCTGGTTTAATGAAGTATTGCATTTCCATTTGCTCAAATTCACGAGTTCTAAAAATGAAGTTACCTGGAGTAATTTCATTTCTAAACGCCTTACCGATTTGAGAAATACCAAATGGAAGTTTCTTTCTCATAGTTTGTTGTACATTTAGAAAGTTTACGAAAATCCCCTGAGCTGTTTCAGGACGAAGATAGACTTGAGCTGAAGAATCTTCAACTGGACCCATTTGAGTTTTAAACATTAAGTTGAAGTCTCTTGGCTCAGTGAAAGTATCTTTTGATCCACAAACTACACATGGTGCAGTTACATCAATTTTATCTGCTCTAAATCTCGACTTACAACTTTTACAGTCAACCATTGGATCGTTAAAGCCATCAACGTGTCCTGAAGCTTTCCAAACTTGTGGGTGCATAAAAATTGAAGCATCAATACCAACGATATCCTCACGAAGAGTCATCGCCTTCCACCATTTTTGTTTGATATTATTTTTTAATTCAATTCCATACGGAGCATAGTCCCAGCACGAAGAAAGACCACCATAAATTTCAGAACTTTGAAAAATGAAGCCTCTTCTCTTTGCCAAGCTTACTAATTGGGACATATCTTTTAAGTTGGACTCTGACACAACGCACTCCTTAATGGGTAATAACTTAATTTAATCTGTGCAAGTATACCCTCAATAATCCGCGATTTCTAGTATTTCGATGGGCAATTTAGCTGATATCTATGCCAAATGACGTAAGTAATCCGAGGACTTCGGGGGCCTGGAATTTGGCCCCTTTGATTTTACTGGAAAGTGGATCTATCTGATAACCGAAGGCCCCTCTAAAGTCAGCTTTTCGAAGGTCAGTTCCAGAGAAATTAGCGAGATCAAGTTCACTATCAAGGAAGCTTGTTTCGTTTAACTTGGATTCACTAAAATCTACTTCTTTAAGTCCACATGAGTGAAATTCAAAGTTCACTCCCTCGATATTTTGAAAGACAGAATAATTCAAAATGCATGATTTAAAAGACAGCAAATGAAGAGTTAGACAATTAGAAAAATTCACGCCAACAATTTTGCAATCAACAAATTTTGTTCCACGAAAAGTTGAATTTAAAACCGAAACATTACTAAGATTACAATTGATAAAAGTACAATCGACAAGCTTTGTATTATTCAAACTTAGCTCTGCAAAGTTGATCGAATCAAACGAACAATCGATGAACTCATCTCCCTCACTAACTTCGAGCTTTTCATTAAATTCAATTTCTTCATAGTAACTCATAATTCTATCCTAAAATAAGAAATCAAATTTTGCCACATCTTCACGTGGAAGCATGGCCCCTAGAAACTGTCGGTAGTGTTCCTGGTGTGTATTCATATCGCTGATGAGATAATAAAATTTTTCTTTAAATTCTTTATCGTGAAGATATTCATCCCAGATTGAACTCTGACAAGAGAGATGAACTTTCTCAAAAAAATTGATCTGCATATTTTTAAGTTCCTCATCAAAAAAGAACATGTGTCCATGCTCAAGATCGTGAAGAAAGAATTCCAGGCAGTCTTCACGAGTGAGTATTTTGTTAAACACATGCTGAACTTTAAGTGTCACAGGTCTTATCCCTTGGGCCTGGAAAGCTAAAACCTCATATGGTGTTGGGATATAATCGAGGGCCTTAAAATTCCAAGATCCATTAACCCAATTCTTAAGGGCGATCAGCGCCTTTTCCTTAACCTTCTTGAATTTGAAATTAGTCAGGTCGTCATATGTTGGTTGGCGTTCATTTAAGACGTTTAGAAGTTTTGAATTTGGATACTTCATCTGATGAAAATAAAGAAAGAAGCTTAGGGCATAGGCCTCATCGCTTATCTCGTGCGCTTTCCATTTCGTATAAATTTCATTGATATCCATGCCGGATACTATAGATTATTTGAAAATTATCGTCTATACCCCCATAAAAGCATGTAAGTTTTCTACTTCCTCTTCTTTATATGTCGAAAAAAGGATATGAGATAACTAATTATAAATACGTAAACCAAGGTCTAATGTGAATAAGAAACCTGAACTACTTCTCCCAGTTGGAAATATGGATATGTGCCTAGCGGCCATCCATGGCGGGGCTAATGCCATTTATGTGGGGATGCCCGGCTTTAACGCTCGCGGAAGAAGTGTTGATCAAAGTGTTGAACAACTAAAAGAAATGATCGATCTTTGTCACTTATATGGTGTTAAAGTACACATCGCTTTTAATATTCTTATTTTCGAAGATGAGATTGAACATGCCATTGAAATGCTCGATGAAGTTATTCCACTAGGTCCTGACGCTCTTATCATCCAAGACATTGGTCTTGCAAAAATAGTTAAAGATATTTACCCAGACCAAGTTATTCACGGCTCAACTCAAATGACAGTGACAAACGACAAGGCCATCGAATACCTTGGAGAACTTGATATCAAACGTTTTGTTCTAGGTCGTGAAAACTCTCTTGATGAAATAAAAAAAATTCGCGAAGCAACGGATAAAGAGCTTGAAGTTTTTGTTCATGGAGCACTCTGTGTTGCCTACTCTGGTCAATGCTTCACCAGTGAATCAATTGGTGGTCGCTCGGCAAATAGAGGACAGTGTGCCCAAAGTTGTCGTTTTGGATATGAGCTCATCGTAGATGGTGAAAAGAAAGACCTTATCGACAAGGAGTATCTTGTTTCTCCTCAAGATCTTTGTGGAATAAATGAAGTTTCTAAACTTCAAGAAATTGGAATTGAATCATTTAAAATTGAGGGACGTCTAAAGTCAGCGGCCTTTGTTGGAACTACTGCACGCTCTTATGCTAATGCTCTTGAGGCAGGTAAGCCAGATAATAAAGACATCGAAAAGATGGCCACAACATACTCTCGTGGCTTCTTTAGCGGATGGCTCAATGGTGTTGATCACCAAAGACTCGTACGTGGTACTTACAAAGATCACAGAGGAATCTATCTTGGAAAACTTTTAAAAGTTCGTGGTAATAATATTTCAATTAGAACAACTCGTGAAATAAAAAAAGGTATGGGACTTGTTCTTTGTGATGATAAAGAAAAAATTGAAATTGGCTCAAGTGTTTACGAAGTATTTAAAAATGGTGATGAAACAGTTATTGGTCTTTCAAAAGATGCCAACCTTTCTTCATTAAAACTTGGAGCCTTCGTCTATCTCAACTCGAATCCAGATGTTGTGAGAGACGTTGAAAAAACAGTTACTGACTTAACAAAACAAAAGCGCATCAAGATCAAGGTTGAATTCACTGCAAATGTTGGAGAAAAAGCAGCCCTTGCCTTTCTTGATGAAGATGACAACTTTGTAGAAGTTCAATCGGAAGACATTTTGGAAGCTGCGAAGAAACCGTATGATCTTCAATCAATTAGTGATGAACTTTCATCCCTAAGCCGCACAATCTATGAGGCGACAGAAGTTGCCGTTGATATGGATAGTGAAACTCTTCCATTTCTCCACTCAAAAGTTTTAAAGAAACTTAAATCAGCGGCCGTTACTCTTCTCAATGAAAAGAGAGTGGAAGTAGTAGCGATTGATCGTTTTGACATTAAGGAAGAGATCACGCCTAAGACTTCAACTGATGACAAGCGAAGTCTCAATATCGTTTTAAGAGATCTCGAGCAAGTTAAAACATTTGTAAAATCATTTAAAGACTTTCAATCGACAATCAACCTTTCTGTCATTCTCGATTTTGAATTTGGAAAGGACTATAAGTTCGCAGCCCAATCTCTAAAAGAGATTGGAATCGAAGTTGGTATTGCAACAAATAGAATTTTAAAGCCAGGTGAGTATCACCACCTCAACGTTCTTGGTCGTCTCGCCCCTGATTTTATCCTGACAAGAAATCTTGGTGCCGTTAAGTACCTTCAAGAGAAATTCCCTGAGATTCGTCTTAAGGGTGATTTCAGTTTGAATATCGCAAACTCTTATACCGCAAACTTCATTCTCTCAAGAGGACTTGAAACAGTTTGTTCCTCATATGACCTTAATGCTCTTCAACTTTCAAAGATGCTTTCTAGAATTGATGCCTCTCGTATGGAAGTCACAGTTCATCAGTATATGCCAAGCTTTCACATGGAGCATTGTGTATTTGCGGCCTTCCTTAGTAAAGGTAGCTCATTCAAAGACTGTGGGAAACCATGCGAAAAACATAATGTGGAACTTAAGGATCAATTTGGCAATCACCACTTCCTAAAAGCAGACCAAGAATGTCGAAACACCATGTTCAACGCTGTCGCTCAATCAGCGGCGGGGATTTTACCTTCACTTATTGATGCCGGGGTAAAACATTTTAGAGTTGAGATGCTAGATGAAAAAGATGATATACTAATCCAAAAGATTAGAAACTATATCTCATTCTTTGAAAATGAAATTGATACCGAGTCACTTACAAAGCGTCTTGGGACATTTGAAAAGTTTGGAATTGGATCAGGACAGCTTTTAAAGAATGAAAGAAAAACTATGGTATCTCTACATAATTGAAACTGAAAACGGTAAACTCTATACCGGAATCACAACCGATATTGAGCGCCGCTTTAATGAACATGCCGGTCTTAAGAAAGGAGCCAAGTTTACAAAGGCTAACCCACCGAAAAGACTAGTTTACCAAGAAGAGTTTTCTAATAGATCCCTCGCCAGTAAGAGAGAAATTGAGATAAAAAAGCTATCTCGACAAAAGAAAATAGATTTATTTAATAAATAAGCTTTTTTTGCTTCGAATTTAAGAATAAAATTAAGTAATGAAATATCTCATACTTTTTTTCATTTCTATAGCAAGTTACGCAACCTCGATACGTATATCAGTAGCTGAAGATGTTGCTAGTGTTTCCCCAAAATATTTGGAGATATTAAATAAAGTTTACAAAGAAGTCGGTCTAGATGTTAACTTTGTAATACTCCCACTCGAACGTACAATAAAAGAGTTCGATGAGAAAAAATTTCAAGCAATGGCTGTAAAGTTAAGTGGCATAACACAGATAAGCAAAAGGGCTATTCTGATAAATCCTCCAGTAATTAAAGGTTATCAGTATGGCATCTTTGCGCTAAAAAACTCATCCCAATCATTAATCAAAAAAATTAATATTCCTGATCACAGATATATCCTAACAAGAGGAACAGTATACGGAAAATTATTTAAAAAAAAATATCCAAATGCACACATTACTTATGCTAAGGACTATCAAAATGCGATTGAACAACTCAAGAGAAATAGAGCAGATTACCTAGTTTCTACAGAGGTCTACCTTGAAAGAAAAGAAGTTTCAAAAATTTTAGTCATGATGGATGATCATAAAGAAAAAATGGATATTCATCACGTTATCTCTCCAGAACTAATGTATCTGAAACCAAAGTTAGAAAAAATATTCCAACGACTTGTAGATGATGAAACACTATCTCTAAAGAATCTATTTAAGAAAGACTAACCTAGAGAGAGAGCATAAAGTTTTCTATATTCCCCATCGTGCGCCATCAACTCTGCGTGATGACCAGACTCAACAACTCTTCCTTCTTTCATTACGTAAATCATGTCGTAGTTTTGAATTGTACTTAGCCTATGCGCAACTGCCACAACTGTTTTAGTCTCAGCAATTGATTCAAGAGCTTTCTGAACAACTTTTTCTGATTCATTGTCTAATGCTGAAGTTGCCTCATCAAAAAGTAAAACATCTGTATTTTGCAGGAAGGCCCTGGCAATAGTAATTCTTTGCTGCTGTCCACCCGACAAACGTGAACCACGATCTCCAACGAGAGTAAATTCTTTCTCTTCAAGAGTATTAACAAATTCTGAAGCATAGGATACTTCAAGAGCGCTCTGGATTTGTTCTTCTTTAAATTCTTTTCCAAGCGTTAAGTTCTCACTAATCGTATCATGGAAAAGAAAGATATCCTGACTAACTAATCCAAAAAGATCTCTCAGGGCCCCAAGTTTCATATCAGTGATATCTTTACCATCAATAAAAATTTTATTTTTTTCGATCGGATAAAGTCCAAGGAGAAGATTTATTAAAGTCGACTTACCAGAACCTGAAAGTCCAACGAGAGCGATCTTCTTTCCTTTTGGAATTGAAAGCGTGAGATTATCAATTACTTTATTATTACCATAAGCAAAAGATAGACCTTTAACCTCGATTGACTCTTTGAAATCAACTTTTTCAATACTTCCATCATCTCTCTCTTCAGATAGTGCTAGAAGTTGAAATATTCTTTCAGCCGCCGCACGAGCTTGAGAGAGCCTGACGTTTGCTTGAGAAAATTTTCTTATAGGATCCATGAAAAGAGCAAGTGCCGCTATAAAACCAATAAAAGTACCTTTTGTAAGACCTGCATTTACAACTCTGTAGTAAGCAAAAATAATTACCGCAGAAAAAGCAACACTACTCACAACTTCAACAAGAGGATGAGCAAACTCTTCAACAAAAGTCGTTCTCATTTGAGAGTCAAAATACTTATCCTGTGCTTTACGAAAACGTCCCACAACATAATCTTGCAGATTAAATGCTTTTGTAAGTTTTTGGCCACCAATCCCCTCAGCAATATTATGAGTAAGATCAGCATACTCTCTTTGAACAGCACCTTGATTATTCTTAACTTTTTTTCCACTAATATTGAAAATAAGCACTAAGAATGGAGCAATTAAAAAGATCACAAGTGTTAATTGCCAATCATAGTAAAAGGCCATCCCAAGATAGGCTGCGGCTTTTAAAGGCTCTCTTAACAAATCGATTATTGCTTTAAAACCATTAGAGAATACATGTGTATCATTAACGATAGTTGAAATCATTTCACCTTGCTTATTCTCAGTGAAAAAAGCCGTTGGCAGTCTTTGTAATTTCTGAAACAAATCTTCACGAATAGCACATGTCGCTCTATCAACAACAAATCGAATCCAGTAAAAGTGAAAGAATCTACAAGGAAAATTGATGATTCCTAAAACAAGTAAACTACCAGCTAGAAAATAAATATCCTTAACTGATGAATTCGGATCAATTCCATTATCAAAAATTGGTTGCACTAATCTCACTTGAAGAGCACCAATTCCAGCAAGAATAAGTGAAAGAGAAATTGAGCCGAACACCTTTAATTTGTGTGGCTTTATATAAGGATATAAATAAGTTTTATAAAAGTTTAACATGGGCTAATACTACCTTAGTAGTGCATCAATCGTAAACTTTAAAAAAGAAGAGACGCGCTCTTGAAGTCCGTGAATTTAGCATTTTGCTGATAGCAAATATATTCAAAAAGGATTCGACACATATGCTTCGACGCAAATTCTAGATCTAATACCTCCCCGTACTTGTGATGGGCTATCTTGATGATATTACGTCTTAAGGCCTGGCCAACTCTCCCATCTCCCCTTCTTTGATCTTCATCGGTCAAAAACTGAGAGAAGGCAAAACCTCCATTATCACTAATTAAATATATTTCTTCATTACCTGTAATGGGCTCACCTGAGACACAACAAGCTTCGGAACGAGGAAAAATTCCCATTTCAACCATGGCCTTAGAGAGGAATGTTAACAAGGCTTCACTCTGATCAAACTTATCTTCCTTACATCTTTTTTCAAGAAAAAAGATCGCATTACTTAAAAGTCTAAAGAGTCCACCGTGGTGTTCATGATCAAGATCAAGATCATCTTTTGAACCTGCCTGTGGTGAAAATTTATCGATAAACTCACAGAAGAAACAAAGCATATAAAATGACAAAGGATTCCCTGCTAAATTAGCGTGGCACCATTTTTCATTATACTCCTTGGCACTTAGCATTTCGAAGTGTTGCTTAACTTTCGAAGTTGTTATCTTAAACATATATCCAAGTTGGAGAATCGAACCCTTTTGATTCTTGCCTCCACCTTGTCCACCATAGAACATCACTGATACTTTAAGACCATTTCTAAGTAAGAGATGACCAACAATATGCTTGTCCTGATAGGGGAATTTGTTAATTAATACGCCTTCAATATTTTCCATGTTAGCTATACCTTATGACGTGGTGTCCTTTTTGCAAAGAGCAAAAACCTTAAAACTCTCTCCAAATCGACCTCCTCGGCCAAACATTTGAAAACCCGTCGCCTCTTCTGGACGATAAAGAACAAATACCCTACGTACATTTTCAATATTTACTCCATGACTAAGAGCACTCGTCGAAATAATTATTCTTGGGCTCTTCTTCAACTCTTTCTGAGTAAAGTCCCTCACTTCCCCGCCGACGCAGGAATGTGAATCAATGCTAAGTTCTCGGAGTTTTTCTTTCCACTTAGCGACACATTTGCGAGTGGGGACAAAAACAATAATTCTTCCCTGGAAGTAGATGAAGATATGTATCCAGAGAATGAACTTTAAAAAAATATCTTTTAAATATATCAACATTGTTGGCCGATTATTAAATTCAAAATTTCCAACATCAATGAAAGTAACATTTGGATTTGAATGACCAAGATCATCAATTACTCTCTCTCTTAATTTCTCTGTCAAACTTGCAGTCATCGCAAGAATTCGCTTTTCCTCACACACAATCTCTCTAAAGAAATCAAATAATTTTTCTCTGAAACTCTCTCCCCAGTCATAGAACAAGTGAAACTCATCAAGAACAAATAGATAATCATGCTGCATGATCTTAGCTAATAGCGCTGACGACAATGACTCTGGTGTAATAAGCAAAATATTATCAGATTTTGATTTTTTAAACTTCTCAAGCGTTTTCTCTTTCTGCACACCCTCTTCAAAAAATATTACCCCCTCCCTCTCCTTTAATTGTTCGATAATAGATCGAAGTGGTGAGACAAAAATTATCTTTTCTCCATTTCTCGCTAATTCCCAAATACTTCTGGTTTTTCCCCATCCCATAGGCGCAAGAAAGAATGTGACTGAGTTTGGTCTTCTTGTTATATTTAATAGAGCTTGATTGAAATCCATGCTATGTGCTATGCAAGACCAGGTAAACTACAGATTATTTAAGTCGTCGGAATTAGATTATGAATTCAGTGATTATTGAAAAAATTGAAATCCAAACAGAAAATAGAGTCACTCTTTCTGAAGTGAAGTCAAAGCACTTACTTGAGACAGTGAAAGTTAAAGTTGGAGACAAGTTAAAAGTCACAGTTTTAGACCAAGGAATTGGATCAAGTGTCGTAAGTTCAGTTAGAGATGAAATTGTAGAGCTTGAGATTACTGAAGCGAAGGAAGGCCTTAAGTTTCCAATCACTCTTATAGTTGCCGCATCGAGACCTCCGACAATGAGAAAAGTAATTGAACATGGAACCTCTATGGGAGTTCGTAAGTTTATTATCGTTGGTGCGGACCTGACTGAAAAAAGTTATCTTCAATCTAAAATTTACACAAGTGGAGAATTTAAAGAGTTAACCGATCTAGGGCTCAGCCAAAGTGTATGTTTTTATAAGTCACCAGAAATAACAATTGTTAAAAACATTTTTGAACTTCCTGAGGAAGTCTTCACAAATCAATCATACCTTCTCTCTCCTTACGCTCAGGCTTCTATACTTGAGAGTGAATTTAACCTTCAGAAACCAATTTACTTAGCGATCGGCCCAGAGCGTGGCTGGAGTAAACGAGAAGTAGATTTTTTTAAAGAGAAAAAATTCTCTGACGTCTTTATCAGCCCTTCAATTCTTCGTGTGGAGATAGCAACAATTGCAACATTAGGTCTTCTCAATACTAGAATGAAAATTTAAGCGAGATACTTTTCTATTTTTTGCATAAGATCTTTAAACTTAAATGGCTTCTTTAAAAATTCAACATTCTTAAGCTCTGGAATCGAATCCATTCCCTCTGTTGAATAGGCCGTAATCATTATCACGGGAGTTTTTTTATTTAGATTTTCACGTGTTTTAATTGAAATAATAAATGCCGATCCATTCATAATTGGCATCTGATGATCCGTCACAATAATGTCGTAGTTTTTCTTTTGGCAAAGGACGAAAGCATCAAGTCCATTCGTTGCAGTGTCCACCTGACACATGAACTTTGACTCAACTTCACTTTCAAGTAGATTAAGGATTTCTGTTTCATCATCAACAATGAGGACGTTCATGGAGCACTCCTAGACAAACCTTTAATATCATTATAAATAGTTTATCGGACAGATTTATCTAAATATGATAAAATATATTCATATAATTTGTTTAAAGGAAATTGTCATATGTTAAGAAAAATTGAAGCTTTATTTGATGAACAAGTAAGACCGGCGCTAGCGGCCCACGGTGGAAATGTTGAGATTGTCGATTTTGATAATGGCAAGCTATTCGTAAAATTACAAGGTGGGTGTCAAGGTTGTTCAAGTTCCTCTGCAACACTCACTGAAGGTATTCAAAGATTAGTTAAACAAAATTTCCCTGAAATTGAAGAGATTGTTGACCTCACAGATCATCAGTCTGGAGAAAATCCTTATATGTAAAAAGCTCACGCTGCTTTCTAGGCAGCGTGTTTTTCCTCTTCGAGTCTTGCTTCTGGCTCAGAAACAAAATCTTCGTGCGGCCTCATTTTCGTCATCTTATTTGGATCAACAGTATTTTCCTTAAAAAGATAAAGACTATTCATAAAATAACTACTTGAGATTACCAATGATAATACAAATGCTAAGAAGACAATTTCTCCTGTCATAGAAACCTCCAAGATTATATTATCTCTTCGGTTCATTATAACATTTCTTGAGTAAACGAATCAGATATTTAGAGAGTTCTTACGATTCTTTGTCTAGTTTCAGTTAGTTGTGACTTATCTAACTCGTGAATCACTATCTTTTCTTCTGTTGGACCTAAATCATCGATAACTTCACCCCACGGACTAACCACGAGAGAATGTCCAAACGTTGCAACGTTAGGATGATTCTGGCCAACTTGAGCTGAGGCGATGACAAAACACTGCCCCTCGATTGCTCGGGCCCTTACAAGTGTATGCCAATGAGCTTTCCCAGTTGGAACGGTAAATGCTGAAGCAAAAGTAATGAGATCACAATTTTCACGATAGTAATTAAGCAGGAAGTTTGGAAAGCGAAGGTCAAAACAAACCGCTAAGCCTATCTTAAATCCTAATACATTTATAATTAACGGCGAGTGACCAGCTTCAAAAATCAAAGATTCGTCAACCTTCTTTCTCTCTCCATCTTTTTTAATGTCACAAGCAAAGAGATTAACCTTGTCATAGGTTTCTAAGAGTCTTCCTTTTGGATCAAAATTTAAAACACGATTATAAATTTTATCATCTTGAAGATAAGAAACTGATCCTCCAATTAAGTATGCATTATACTTCACACTTAATTTTCTGATATTTTCAAAGTGTTCGTTTTGAAATTCTACAAGGTATGGTGTTCTCTCTTTTCCATTAGAAAGAGAGTAGAAGCACTCTGGTAAAAATATAGCATCAAATGAACCCGCTGGAACACTATCAAGCAACTTAGTAATTTTTTCTAAGTTAACCTGATAGTCTAGTCCTGATGATATTTGAAGAACTGCTGCTCTCAAATTTTCTTTCCAATTGCGTAATAGTCAAATCCAAACTCTTTAACTTTTTGAGTTTTAAATAAGTTTCTCGCATCAAAAATTACTTGGTGCTTTAATCTTGATTTAATTTCATCAAAGTCAGGGAAACTAAATTCTCTCCACTCTGTCATCGTCACAAGAGCATCTGCCCCATTTAAACAATCATACTTATTATTAAATTCAGTGATCGAAGATCTATATTTTTCTCCAACAACTTTTAAAAAGTTTTCACCGGCGACGGGATCAAAGAAAGTCACCTTTGCACCCTTATCAATTAAAGATGAAACCGTATAAATTGCCGGCGATTCCCTAACGTCATCAGTATTGGCCTTAAACGCTACTCCCCAAAGAGCAAATGTCTTGCCTGTTAGATCACCTTTATAGTGCTTTAACATTTTATCGAACATATAAAGTTTTTGTTCATCGTTAACATCTTCAGTAGCTTCAACAATTCGAAGGTTTGTACCATATTCCTTTGCTGTATAGAGAAGAGCCTTTACATCTTTTGGAAAACAACTTCCTCCATAACCAGGGCCTGGATACAGAAAATGACCACCGATTCTTTGATCACTCGAAATTCCTTTACGAACTTCATTTACGTCTGCACCAACAATGTCACAAAGTCTTGCGATATCATTGATAAAAGAAATCTTCGTCGCAAGAAAACAGTTTGCTGCATATTTCGTCATTTCAGCAGAAAGATTCGACATCATGTAAATTGGATTACCTTGTTTTACTAATGGCTCATAAAGTTCAGACATCGCATCAGCTGCATACTGATCTTTGTGTCCGATGACAACACGATCAGGTCTCATAAAATCTTCAATCGCAGACCCTTCTTTTAAGAACTCTGGATTGTTTACAATATGAAATCTCTTTGTCGTCGTCTTAGCAACAAGCTCTCTTACTTTCTCACAAGTTCCAACTGGAACAGTTGACTTGATAACAATAATTGCATCATCAGAAATTTCTTTTGCCACATCTTCAGCAGCTTTGAAAAGATATGTTAAATCAGCACTTCCATCATCACCACTTGGTGTACCAACAGCAAGGAAGATTGATTTTGAATCCTTGATTGACTCAAGACCTGTAGAGAACTTTAACCTCTCCGATTTAATATTTCTTGTTAAAAGATCATTCAAACCTGGTTCATAAATTGGAGATTCACCATTCCAAAGTTTTTCAATCTTTGCCTTATCGATATCGATACATGTAACAGTATGCCCAATCTCCGCAAAGCAGGTTCCACTCACAAGCCCAACATAGCCTGTTCCAATAACTGAAATCTTCATAAATGTCCTTTTAGTTAACTCAAATCCCTTCAATATTATCATCATCTATGATAAATTTTAACCTTTAATTCACAGGGAAATTGAAATGCTCACAGCGTTATTAAAGGTACTCTTTGCGGGTGCAATGATTTATTGGCTTGCATCAAGTGATAAGCTCGATTTTAATTTATTAAATAAATCTATTGAGCAGGGTCCTCAACTTCTTATTGGAATTCTTGTTATCGCACTTATAGTTGTTATCACGGCGTACCGTTGGAAACTTCTCCTCGAAGCTAAAACAGATAAGAAATTAAGCCTGGCTAAAATTATTCCTATTCACTGGATTGGATTATTTTTTAGTACTTTCCTCCCTGGTGTTGTAACAGGTGATGTCGTAAAGCTTCTGTATATTAAAGACATGGATAAAAATTTTAATAAGGCCTTCTTACTATCATCAGTAGTAATTGATAGAATCATTGGACTATGTGGCCTTCTTCTTCTGACTGGAATTGTTTCAGCTCTAAATTACACAGACCTTGTAGCACACGGTCCACAGATTAAGCACCTCATCAACTTCAATTTCCTCCTGTCTGCCGGAGCAATAGGGTTTATCATTTGTCTTTTTATTCCAAAATCAATTCAAAATAAGACATTAGGACTAGTGGATCTTATACCATTTATTGGAAAGAAAGTTTCTCACCTAATCTCGCAGGTATGGATTTTCGGTGACAGAAAGAAAGAAATATTTATTTGTCTACTTATTAGCTTCTTTGTTCACGTAATTTCAATTATCAATTTCTATCTCATTACAAAGCCTTTTTACCAAGTTGAAATTCCACTCGCCCACCTCTACGGTTTCATTCCAATTGGATTTATATCGACGGCCATTCCAATTGCTCCAGCTGGCGCAGGTGTGGGACACCTTGTATTTGACTCGCTATTTGGACTCTTTAGTATTAAAGGTGGTGCTTCACTTTTTAACCTATACTTCCTATGTCAGGTAATAACTAACTTGATCGGTTTTCTTCCGTACATCCTATCAAATAAAAAACATAGTATAAAAGAAGCTGAAGGTTTCGAAGAAGCTAAATAATTTCTCCATCATTCCGAAATGGAAAACATGGAAATCTTATTAAAAGTAAATTTAAAAAAAGTTATCGACGACTTCTACAATCTCTTCTTTAATGAAGAAAATGATCTGACTCGTATTTTTAGAAATACTGAATTGACCCTCCAAAAACACGAGTTACAAAAGTCCCTCGAGCTCCTACTATCAAATATTCTAGATAAAGAAGAAGTCTCTAAGTACCTTAGAGATCTAGGAGTAAGACATATCACATATGAAGTGAAACCATACCATTACGAGCAAGCTAAGCAAGCGCTGCTTTTGGCAATTAAGAATAATCTCAAAGAGTCCGACTTTATAAAGGAAGAGAAAGCAATTACTGAGTTTGTTACATTTATCTGTATAAATATGATGAATGGGGCTTCATCTGTTTTAAAATCGGAGCGCAAGAATGTCGAAATTTGAGGAATTTGAAAAACTTGGAGGGCGCGGAATGCTCATCAAGATATCAAAAATTTTTTATGACAAAATTTACGAACATCCTTGGATTGGCCTCTACTTTAAAGATATCTCTCAAGATGTTATTGAGTCGCAGCAAGTAGACTTCATGACAGGAGCATTAGGGGGAGATCAAATTTATCTTGGGAAACTTCCAATCCCTGCTCATAAGCACATGTTTATAACAAATGAGTTATTTGATCTCAGACAAAGTCTTCTCTCTGAAGCCCTCTCAGAAGCAGGAGCAAGTGAGGAACTAAAAACAAAATGGCTTAAAATTGACGAAGCCTTTAAATCAAGGCTCGTCAAAAAAGATATATCAGAATGTGAAAAAAGATTTAACACTGATGAAATTCTAGCCTTCGATAAGGTGGGCTAGAAATTAAATTGAAAGATTTTCTTTGCTTCAATATGACCGTATCTTCTCCATTTCGTTTTTAACTTTTCAATAGTCATTAGAAATTGAAGGTCACGCTTCTTGTCTTGAAGCTTTCTTACTTTCTTAGATTCTTTAACAAGTGTTGATTTAATCTCAACAGGAAGAACTGAAACATCATCAAGCATATTGTAAACTCCATTATACTCAAGGTTTCTTGCGATAAAAATATCATCTTTGATTAACTGAAAATTAAAATCATCTTTAGGGATCGTAATTTTCTTATCGTGTAAAATATCAAAGAGAACATGCTTTTTAGAAAAGCTTAACCCTCTATATTCAAATAAAGAGTGGTTAATATTTTTTAAGCTTTCGGTCGTTTTTTCATCTAGCTCATGAGATGAAAGGTATTCTTCTAAGAATGTCTTTCCTGAATTTAGTGCTCTTTGACTAATATACCAGTAATTAAATCCATTCATGCGACTTTCGAAATCCACATCTTCGTCAGATATTTTTCCAGCTAGTTCAAAGTATTCTTCTTTAGCCGCCATAATAGTCTCTAAATATTCACGAGATGAATACTTCTCAACTACTGCGTTTAAAGTTTTTATCGTCTCAATCATCATTAACCTATTTAAACCTATTTTTCGTCTACACTTAAAACAGCGAGAAATGCTTCTTGTGGAACTTCTACCGAACCAACCATCTTCATTCTCTTCTTCCCTTCTTTCTGCTTCTCTAAAAGTTTTCTCTTTCTTGAAGCATCTCCACCATAACATTTAGCAAGTACGTTCTTTCTTAGGGCCTTAACTGTTTCCCTCGCGATAATCTTAGCTCCAACTGCAGCTTGAATCGCGATATCGAATTGTTGTCTATCAATTATTTTTCTAAGTCTTTCAACTAGATCTCTACCTTTGTAAAAAGAGTTATCTCTGTGACAAATGATCGATAAAGCATCAACTTTTTCACCATTTAAAAGAATATCTACTTTTACAAGGTTTGAAGTCTGGTATCCTTTAAAGTCATAATCCATCGAAGCATAACCTGAAGTCATACTCTTTAAACGATCATAGAAATCAAAAACCATCTCACTAAGAGGAAGATCATAAGTAATCTGAACTCTTTCCTCTGTGATATAATTCATATCGGTTTGCACACCACGCTTCTCTTCACAAAGCTTAATAATCTTTCCAACATATTCATTTGGTACGTGAATAGAAAGAGAAACAACTGGCTCAGTTACTTCTTCAATTTTTGTTGGGTCTGGCATTTCTGAAGGGTTATCAACATTTACAATATCACCACTTAAAAGTTTTACCTTGAAAGCAACTGATGGTGCAGTTGAGATTAGATTTAGTAAAAATTCTCTCTCAAGTCTTTCCTGAATAATATTCATGTGAAGAAGACCTAAGAACCCACAACGGAACCCAAAACCCAGGGCCTGAGAAGTCTCTGGCTCATAAGTAAACGAAGAGTCATTAAGCGCAAGTTTCTCAAGCGCATCTTTTAATATTTCGTAGTCAACAGAGTCTACAGGGAAGATCCCACAAAAAACCATAGGTTTAACTTCTTGATAACCAGGAAGTGGTTTCGTTGTTGCTTTTTCTTTTGCAAGCACAACTGTATCACCAACTTTAATATCACGAATATTCTTGATACCACAGATAACCATGGCAACTTCACCAGCTCCAACCTCTTTAATCTCAGTAAAAAACGGTGTATTAACTGCAAGTTTTAATACTTCATACTCCTGATCTGATCTCTTAAGATAAATTTTATCACCTTTCTTAAGCGTTCCTTCAACAAGTCTTAAAAGGAAGATTACACCTTGATAAGGATCAAACCACGAATCAAAGATAAGCCCCTGAAGTGCATTATCTGGAGACCCTACTGGCGCAGGAATCTTCTTAACGATTGTTTCTAAAAGAGCATCAATCCCGATCCCAGACTTTGCAGAAACTTCATCAGCATCGATTGCCTCGATACCAACAACATCTTCAATCTCCTGCTTCACCTTCTCAGGATCAGCATGAGGCAGATCGATTTTATTAAGAACAGGAACGATTTCAACATCATTCTCCATTGCCATGTAAACGTTTGCAAGCGTTTGAGCCTCAACACCTTGAGAAGCATCAACAACAAGAAGAGCACCGTCACACGAAGCAAGAGATCTTGAAACCTCATATGCAAAGTCAACGTGGCCCGGAGTATCGATGATATTTAGAAAATAGATATTTCCATCTTTAGCTTTATACTGGAGCCTTACTGTTTGCGCCTTAATTGTAATACCACGCTCTTTTTCAAGATCCATATTATCCAAAATACGATCTTTCTTTTCACGATCAGTAATAGCGCCCGTTGCTTCAATTAATCTGTCGGCCAGTGTCGACTTACCGTGATCAATGTGTGCAATAATAGAAAAGTTACGGATGTACTTTCTTTCAATCATCTTATTTGTCTCCAATTTAAACACAAAATCCTACCACAATTTTCATGCATCTACATGAAGTAATTGAATAACACTAAGCAAAATCAGCTAAATAAATAGGAACTTAAACGAAATTATAAATAAAATAACTTCCACCATGATCAAAATGGATACATTCTGACTGCTTGAACTGAAAAGGAGAAATATAACTCTGCGTATCATCATGAAGAATTGCTTCCCCTCTACACAGGCGAATTGAATTATTATAGGCTGAATATGAGGCTTCTCTTGGTGCCCCATAGAAGTATTTTTGACCTCTCACTTCAAGACCTACAAGCTGGCTAAAAAATTCTTCTTTAGTAAAAACCTTACCTGTCTCTGTTAACTGCATCACATCTTCATAATTTGCAGACTTAATAAGTTTCTTGGCCTTTAAAACTTCCACCAACCTTTGGTCATAATCAATTTTCGAAGAATTATCTTTGGCCCTTAATGGTCCAATATTTGTCACCATCAATGCATTAATTGCGAGATGAAGATCGCTATGTAAAAATTCAATAATTTTTAATCGGGCATACAACAATGCTGATCCTAGACCAATACGCTGATAATTTTCATCAATGACGACACCCCCGAGCTCGAGGATTTTCTTACCATTAAATGAGTGACTAGCATCGGCGATAATGACAGCGTCTTTTCGAAGTGCATAGCGCGGCTTATAAAAGTAATCAACATGCCAACTTTTAATATAACTACGACCAACGATCTTTCCTTCACTATTTTCAACAACAACAAAAATGAAACCATTTGTGGTCTTTTCGAAAACAAGACCCTGAGTAGCTTTCTTAATAAAATTTTTGTCCGTTAGATCAATTGCCATGCCAGGAAAAGTTACCTTGGCAATATCTTCGAGGTCATCGAATGTTCCGACACGAATTTTAAAATTTTTAAAATTAAAAACTGGAAGCTCTACATCGTAGAGTTTCCCATTAAAATTTAAATTAGTTTTTTGAGTTTTATGTTCCAATTAAATTGCCTGAACTTCTTTAGACATAACCATCAGATAGTAATCTAGCGAAGACTCTTTACCGCGAATAGGAATAACAGAAGCATACCCCTGATAAACATATTCAGGCTCTTTCTCTTCTTCATCTTTGATTTGTCCTTCGCTATCAAGGTCAGATTTAATAGAAATCTTTTCTTCTAAGTCTGAGACTTCTTCTTTTTTGAGGATAGAAATTTGAGAGTTTTCAATTTTCGAACGTCTTCTAATTGCTAACTCATATGTTTCAATAATACTTTCAGGAATAAGTGTATCCTTCATTGTCTTGCCAATACAATCTTCCGACTGAATTTGTAGAAGCGAGTAGACATGGTTATTTAGATAGATAAGCTCACCTTTGGCATTTGCGAGAAGAACTGGCTTTTTAACCATATTGGCAAGAACATCAAACTTTCTATTTTCAACAGCAATTCTATCTGCTCGTAATTCCTCAAAGATTTTAAATGAGTGAATCATCTTATTCATTTCACGAGCAATTTCTCCAATCTCATCATCTTGAGAGTAGTAAATTGAAACGTCGAAGTTACAGTCTTGAAGTTCTCTAATGGCATCCTTAATCTTTTTAAACGGAAGTGCAATTTTTCCAGGAATTACGAGCCCTAGAATAATTGTCCAAAGAAATGCAATGATCAGTGTAATCATCATTTTTCTCTTTGTTTCATTAATAATTTTCTTAATTTTCTTATCTCTTTCTACGTTTTGAAAGAATTGAATATCTTGAAATTCAGAGAACGCATCGAGAATTTTATCAGCGAGATCTCCAATGGAGGTCATTCCAATATTATCCCGATGAAATAAGGATGCCTTTCCTAGAACGAGCTTCAAGGAGTCAACATAGGAGAGCATCTGTCCTACAATTTTTTTAACCTCGGGTTCATTATAATGCGTATCAAGTCGCTGTAATTGAGAAGTGAAACTTTCACAAAGGTTGAGAATCTTGTCTATTAACTCAGGCGTTGGCTTCTTAGTAAGAACTCTTCTTTGGTACTTTAGAATCGATACCGCCGTAATTCTAATTTCATCAGTAAGTAGTGAAACCTTATTCGACTTATCTGTAATCGATTCAATTTCTTTATTTAGAGAATCTAAATGATAGAAAACAATAAATGCCAACAAAATGACAATCATTGCCGCTAAGAAGAAACTCGTTGTTACTCTATTTCTAAGTGATAAATTCAAACCCTACCCCTCTGATAAGTCAGAAAACAATTTATTAAAGTTTTTCTCACTTCCTACTAAAACAACAATATCGTCAGACTCGATAACATCCATTGGCATTGGACAGT
Organism: Bacteriovorax sp. Seq25_V; assembly: GCF_000447795.1. Lineage (NCBI taxonomy): Bacteria > Pseudomonadati > Bdellovibrionota > Bacteriovoracia > Bacteriovoracales > Bacteriovoracaceae > Bacteriovorax > Bacteriovorax sp. Seq25_V. Next base: position 58,503 of record NZ_AUNI01000017.1, read on the forward strand.
CATTGATCTCCACGCGGTAAGCAGACTTTCCATCTTCCGCAATATAAGGAACTCTTTTTTGAAGAGCGACAATATTTAATGAATAATTTTGACGAATCTTACTCTCCACTAGAGTTTTACCTTCAAACTTCTTTCCAAGCTTGATCTCAACAATTGAATACCCAGCTGCAAAATTATAACGCTGAAGTAAGTGAGGCGCGATAATTTTTGATGCGATAATCTCACCCATCTCTTCCTCAACCTTAATAACTTCAGAAGCACCAATTTCATGAAGTACGTGCTCATGAAGAACAGAAGTAGCACGAGCAATAACTCTCCCCACCCCAAGTTTTCTAAGCATTGTCACGGCCATGATACTCATTTCAATATGATCTCCAATCGCTACAACAGCGACGTCGACATCAGAAATATTTACTGAACGAAGAGATCTTTCATCTGTAACGTCAAGGGAAACAGCGTGGGTAACCCTATCTTTTATCCTTTCAACAAGATCAACGTCTTTATCAATAGCAATTACCTCAGAACCCTTTTCATAGAGTCTCACTGCTGTTTTTGCACCAAATGTTCCAAGTCCGATAACGGCAACTAACATATATTATTTCCTTTTTCTAACCAATCATAATTCTACCATCAGGGTAGTCCATCTTACCTGTACTCTTCTGTTTCTCACCGATCGCAAGGATTAATGTTAGAGGTCCAATTCGACCCACAAGCATTAAAACTGAAATGGCCATCTTTCCTGCAAAAGTTAAGTACGGTGTAACCCCAAGAGTTAAACCAACTGTTCCCCCAGCACTTAAAACCTCAAAGAATAGCGGAAAAAATGATTGATCCGATTCAATATTCATCATAATAAAGATAAAGATAGATGTAATAATGATAGAGATAAACATTAGAGCTGTTGCTCTAACAACCATAGGCCCAGGAATTGTACGATCAAACATCGTTACATTCTTATTACCTTTTAGTGTCGACATAATTGACTGAGCTAAAATAGCAAGTGTTGTCGTCTTAACCCCACCAGCTGTTGAACCAGGAGAACCACCGATAAACATCAGTAGTGCCATAATGTAAAGTGTATAGCTATTAAGATTTGTTAAAGGAATCGTATTAAATCCCGCTGTTCTTAAAGTTACAGACTGAAAGATAGATATCTGAATTTTTTCCCACAAAGAATACCCATCCAGAGCACCCAAGAATTCTCCAAAGAAAATAAACAATGTCCCAAGAACGGTTAAAGAAAGTGAAGTAACAAGAACAACTTTCGTGTGCATTCCAAGTCTGACGAGTGTTCTATCCCTCGTGAATAATTCCTTTAATTCTTTTAACACGATGAAGCCTAATCCCCCCATTGTAACTAGCACTGCAACTGTGCCATGTATCAATGGATTAGTCGCGTAGTTTTCAAGAGAGTTATCAAAGAGAGCAAAACCAGCATTACAAAAAGCCGAGATACTGTGGAAAAATCCATAATATATTGCCTTTCCAAACTCCATTCCTTCAAATGTGAACGCAATTGTTAAAATAATTGCTCCCCAAAATTCGATAATAAATGTGTACTTAACAATATTGATGATCATCGCAAAGAGCTCTTCCAAAGACGAAACATCTAAAAAGTCTTGCATAATAATTCTATCTTTCATTCTAAGAGAGCGTCCAAGAAGAATTGCCATCGATGAGTATAAAGTCATAATCGAAAGACCACCGATTTGAATGAGAGCAAGAATTGTTACCTGACCAAAAACACTGAAGTTCTCATTAAGTGACAACGTTGAAAGTCCCGTAACACATGTGGCCGATGTCGCAGTAAAGAGTGCATCGATAAAACCAATATCCTTACCATCTACAGACGAAACTGGAAGCATGAGAATAAATGTACCAACTAAAATAACGCCAATAAAGGTAATCAATACTAGCTGAGCAGATGATAACTTTATCTTTTTCAAGTACCTGTACAGAGCGCCTTCTTTATTAAGACTCAAGTCCGTACTCTCTTCATCATAAAGACTCAAAATTGTTGAAAGTAAGTGAGCAGCAGTTAGCAAGAATGTAAATTCCTGATCACCCCAAGTAATAAGAGTTGGAATAAAAACTAATAATGAAAAAGAATATTTTCGAAGATAATCCTCGACATTCTTAGATTCAATGATATTACTGAGAACGCTTAAACCAATTACTAAAGGAACAATCCAGATGATAATATCCAGAGTGTTCCCAACGAACTTTTCGTTCCATGTCGATGGAATTTTTCCGTTCGTGTATAATGAATAAATAAGTAAAAAACTTCCATTAAAGAATAGCTCGAGTAAAAATGAAAGTTTTTGTATAATTGGACCCATATATATATGTTATTACTAAACTCACTTAAGAGATAATTGTAAATTTTTTCCTATGAAAGAAACTAAAACAGTCAAATTTAAAGTAAGCTCCATCGACAGTCTCTGCCAAGGAGTTAGTAAAGTTAATGATTCAATTACATTCATTGGCAAGACTCTTCCAGGAGAAGAAGGCGAAGCAGTTGTCTACTCTTCAAAGAAGAATGTTTCTTTTGCAAAAGTTAAATCTATTTCTAAGAAAAGTCCACAACGACAGGAAGCAAATTGCCCACATTTTATTGAATGTGGTGGTTGTCAGCTCCTCCATACAGATTATGAAAATGAACTTGAGATAAAGAAAAGCTCTTTACTTGAAATATTTATGCGCCAGCATAAAATTGATATCTCCGACAAGTTTATTCAGATAAGTGCTCCACGTAGGAATCTGTACCGCAATCGAATCCAATTACAATACGACAAACGTCGAAATTTAATTGGTTTTAGAAGTGAAGATAGTAAATCTATAATTCCTGTACAAAAGTGTGACATTGCAATTCCTGAAGTTCGAGATCTTATGCTTAGCCTCTACTCTTCGGACTGGAAAAAGTTTGCGAAAAAGGCAAATGGCCATGTTGAAATCTACAAAAAGGGTAATGAAGTTAAAACGACTTGGGATTCTCGCTACGCACATGAAGGTTTTTCTCAAGTATTTAAAGAAATGAATGATCGTCTACTCGCTCTTCTATGTGATCCAACCCTAATTTCGAAATACAAAGGACGAAATATTGTTGATCTTTTCGGCGGTAATGGGAATCTCTCAGCTTTCTTTGATGGCTCAAGCCTTGTCATTGATGGCACACCAGAGAAGTTCATCAATTTAGTTAGTCCTTGCCAGTCATATAAGCAGATAAATCTCTACGCCGATGATGCTGTCTCAATTTTTAAAGACGCATGGAAAGAATTTAAAGACGATAACTCTCTACTTATCGTTGATCCTCCCAGAAGTGGAATTAAGAATCTTGATGAATTCGCTCAAGCTTGTAAACCAGCTGAGATTATTTACGTCAGCTGTAATCCTCAGACTCTGGCAAGGGATCTCAAGACTATTCTTCAGGATTTTTCAATCTCAAAGATCTATCAACTCGATTTTTTTCCAGGTACTCGTCACTATGAAACAGTCGTTTTCCTAGGTAAAAAGTAGACTTTTATAACCTATTGAAAAGGGTTTCGTTTGAAAGTACAATTAAAGGTATATTTTCTCTAAAATGGGACATAGCCGATGAAAAATATCTTTATCATAATCACGTTAGGATTTCTTGTATCTTGTGCTTCTAATAATGTTGAAAAAAATAAAAAAGCAGACTTATATTTTTCACATGGAACTCAAAAGTTAATTGAGCAGGATTACACTGAAGCGCTGAAGAATTTACTTGAAGCTCAAAAGCTAGATCCTTCAAATACAAAAATTATAAACAATCTTGCAATGGCCTATTACTTTAAAGGCAAACCTGATATTGCGATGAAAATGTTAAAAGAGTCTCTTGAATTAGATGAGAAAAATTCAGATGCAAGAAATAATATTGCTTCGATTTACTTCACAGAAAATAAACTAGATCTTGCACAAAAAGAGTACGAAAAAATTTTAGGTGATCTGCTTTATCAACACACTTACCGTGTTCAATACAATCTGGCTCTTATCGAGTTTAAAAAAGGAAATAGAACTAAAGGATTAAGTTATCTTGAACAAGCGGTTGGAAATAGAGCCGACTACTGTCCTGCAAGTTATTTGCTAGCAAATGAATATCGAAGACTTGGACAAAAGGCTAAATCTCTAGAGACTTACAAAATTGCAACTCGTGAAAACTGTGCAAAGAATCCACAAGCTTTCTATGAGTGGGGACAGCTACTTTCGGAATTAGGAAGAGATGACGAAGCTCGCGAAAAGTTCAACTACATCATTGATAAATTTCCAAAGTCAAAGTACTTCACTCTTGCACTTGAAAGTAAGAATAATATAAAAAAAAGCAGAATTTTAAGCGTAAATAAAGTTGAAAAGATTGATTCATTTGAATCAAGCGAGTTTTAAAATGGATTTTGAAACAGAAACATATACCAATGAAGGGATTGTATTACCAATGAACGAAGAAAGACAAAACGAAACATTAGGTTCTTTTCTTAAAAAGGCTCGTGAAAAAAAATCTTTAAGTCTTGATGCAATTAGTAGGCATACAAAAATAAGTAGTTCAAACTTAGATGCTTTAGAAAAAGATAATAGAGACGCCTTACCAAATATCGCTTACGTTAAAGGTTTTGTAAAATCTTACTGTAAAATTGTTGATACAGATCTTGATTATTGCCTTGAACTACTCGAGCAGTTATATGGTCAAGAGATTCATCGTGAAGAAAAAATTGTTCCTCAAATAGTTGCTGAAGCAACGCAAGCAACAAAAAACACTCCTGCGATTGAACTGAGTTCTGACTTAAAGGTCAAACTTCTTGGGATGGTCGCAGTAGTAGCAATTGGTGGCTTTATCGCATATAACCGCTCAAGTGAAGTACCTCAAGAGGTAAAGAGTGAGGTAGTTAAGCCTGAAACACTAACATCGAAGACTCCTCTGACTGTAACGACAGAAACAAACTCTACTGCAGAAACAAGTGTTGATGACCCTTCAAGTGATGCAGCTGTAGAAATTGAATCTAAAGATACGATAGAAGAAGTAACTGAAGTTAAGGCTGATGTAGCTCCAACACCATCCCCTGTAAAAGCAGAAGTGGCTGAAACGAAGAAGGAAGTTGAAGTAGCTCCCGCCCCAGCTCCTGAACCAGTAAAGAAAGAAAAGGTTAAGGCTGAAGATAAAAAAGAAATTGATTTTTACAATCTTCCATATCCTCTTTACAAAATTTCAAAAGATGCTGATGAAGCGAAGAAACTTATCCCCGCAGGATATCAAATTCTTTCAGAAGGAAAGCAAAACGTATTCATTACGGCTACAGAGGGTGATACTTGGATCACTTACAAGCAAGACTCTGATCAAGTTAAGAAGTTTATCCTAAAACAAGGTCGTTACCTAATTATTAGAGGGAATGATGTAAGAGTTTTCCTTGGAAATGCTAATGTTACAAAAGTATTTTTAAATAATAATCTTCTTGATTTCACAACAAAGAGTGGAGTTAAAAGTTTAGTTTTCCCTCAAGAACTTGGAAAGAAACTAAAACTCCCACTATTCATTTTTAAAAATGACGGTTCAGTTATTACTTCAGAAGAATACTTGCAGGGCAACTAGCTTGCCCAATCAAGCTTCTTATAAAAATAGCTTCCAAAGATCAATGTCATTATCGTAGGAAAGAAGATTGCCACATATGGCTCAAGATTAGATTTCTTCACGAGAGAAATCCCTCCAAAGAAACAAAGATAATAAATAAGGACGGCAACAAAGGCAAATAAAGTCGTATTGCCAGACTTTCCTCTCCCCTTTTTAACACCAAAAACAAAGCCAATTAAAACAAAAGCTATGCACTGAAGAGGAATATTATAACGACTCCAGTATTCGAGTTGAGAATTTCTAAGGAGATAACGAATCTCTCTATACTTGTTGGGATCACCTTCGAGATTAGGCAACTGTCCTTTATAGTTTTTTATTCTTGCAATCAATTCCGTATTCGTCTTCATCGTATCTTTATTCAAAGTACCAGACGTCGTATCAGAAACAATTGGGAACTCATATTTTTGGAAAAGAATTTTTTCTACTTTATCGCCATCCTTATCAAGAGAAGTAATATTACCTTCAAAAAGATCAAGCCTAATATCAAGAGAAGGATTATCAAGATCCTCTGTCTTAATAAGTGCTCCTCTTTTTGCAAATATAATTTTCTCTTTATCGCTATTAGACTTAATTTTGATGAAAACCCTTTCCATCTTCTTTCCGTCATCATAAACGTCCTCAGCAAAGAGAATAACGCCAGGAATCTCAGTATAAAACTTCTCCTTCTTAATATCTGCGAGAAAACCGCTTGAAGTTAGTTTTAAAACGGTATTTTGAAAAAGTTTGTTTGAATGTGGAATGATATTTCTATTAACGCTAAAAATCGAAACTGAGCAGAGTACTGCGAGCACAATAAAAGGCATGAATAGTTTTTCTTTGCTAATTCCCATGGCCCTAATTGCAACAATCTCAGAATCCTCACTGAGTTTGTTCAAGGTGTAAATCATCGCAAAAAGAAGTGCGAGTGGAACAACCATTGGAAGATATGCGAGGGCGATTTGTCCAAAGAGCTCAAACATCACATCAAGGCCAACTCCCTTTTTTGTAACAACTCGCATCAATCGAAATAATTGAGTTGTCAGCAAAAAGCACACGAAAAAGAAGAGGCTCATCCCAAAAGGGGGTATAAAACTAGCCGCTAAGTATCTTTGATAGAGCTTAAACACTCTTTACTCCCGAATTTTTGTCAAAATTATTTAACTGTGTTAGTTTACCCCGTCATAAAAAGATTAACAACTTAAGGTTTTCAGCCGAAAAGTTGTTACATTATAAATTTAATACCCAACTAAGGAGCTCAAATGAAGTTCACGCTTAACCTTAATGCTAAATCGCATACGGTAGCAGATCTTGTTGTTGTTGGAGCATATGCAAAACCAGCAGCAAAAGAAGAAGCTAAAAAAACAACAAAGAAAGCAACAGCTAAAAAAGCTGCTACTACTGAAGCCGGGATTGTTAACAATCACTGGGAAAAAGAAATTAAAACTGCTTTTGAAGCAGTAAAGAATTCTAAAAACTTTAAAGCGACTAAAGGAGAGAAGTTTACTTTCACTCACAACGGTCACGAAATACTAGTTCTAGGACTTGGAGAAAAAGCGAAGCTTGAATCTGAAGACCTAAGAAAAGAATTAGCAAAGCTGTCTAAAGATGTATCGAAGTACTCAAAAGTTGCTCTTCAATTTGATGGTCTTCAAACAAAAGGCAACACTGAAGACTCTCTACAAATTCTAGTTGAAGCATTTACTCTTGCTGCTTATAAGTTTGATAAGTACCTAAGTGATGCAAAAAAATCAGAACTTAAAGAAGTTGTAATTGATTCTACTGAAAAATCAGCAAAAGCTAAGAAGCTTCAAGCTGTTATCGACGATACGTTAAAAGTTACAGACGCGATTAACTATGCAAGAGATCTTGTTAACGAGCCACCTAACGTTCTTAGAAGTACTGAGTACGCAAAGAGAATCAAGGCTGACGTAGCAAAAATCAAAGGTGTTAAGTGTAAAGTACTTGGAAAAACAGAAATGAAGAAAGAGAAAATGGATCTTTTCCTTTCTGTAAATAATGGTTCAGGTTTTGATGCACAATTAGTGCACCTTACTTACACTCCAGCCAAAGCAAACTCAAAAACTAAGCACATTGCACTAGTTGGTAAGGGTCTTGTATTTGATACAGGTGGATATTCATTAAAGCCAGGTGGTTCAATGATGAATATGAAATTTGATATGGCAGGTTCTGCAACTGTTTATGCTGCATTTAGAGCTGCTGCAAACCTAGGACTAAACGTAAAAATTACTTGTATCCTTGGTATTACTGATAACGCTGTAAATGAATTAGCAACAATGCCAGATTCAATTGTTAAAGCTAGAAATGGTAAGACAGTTGAAATCCTAAATACAGACGCAGAAGGAAGACTAGTTCTTGCAGATTGTCTTGATTATGCTTGTGATCAAAAACCAGATGCAATCATCGATGCTGCAACTCTTACTGGTGCATGTCTTGTTGCTCTTGGTGGTGAAGTTTGTGGACTTATGTCTAACAACGATAAACTTGCTCAATCACTTCTTAAGTCTGCAAAGTCTGCAGATGAATATATGTGGCAACTTCCAATCATCCCAGAGTGGACAAAAGATATGAAAGGAACAATTTCGGATCTTAAAAACATTGGTAGTTCAGGATGGGGTGGAACAGCTAAAGCAGCTGCATTCTTACAAGAATTCATCAAAGATGATATTGCATGGGCACACTTAGACATCGCAGGTGTTGGAGATAGTCAATCACACCTTCCATACTGTCCAGCAAAAGGTGCTTCTGGAACAATCGTAAGATCACTACTTGAGTATCTAAAATCTAATGCCTAATTCAGCAATTTTTAACATTGTACTATATGCGCCTGACATTCCCGGTAATACCGGGAGTGTTGGACGCACTTGTATCGCTCTTGGTGCACGCCTTGTTTTAATCAAGCCTTATGGCTTTGAATTAAGTGAGAAGGCCGTTAGAAGAGCAGGACTTGATTACTGGAAGCATGTTGATCTTGTTGAATACGAATCATATGAAGACTTTCTTGCTGGAGAAAAACCAGCAATCGAAGATCTCTATTTTTATACAAAAACATCTGAAAGACTTTTTTTCTCTCAAGGATACAAAAAGGGGTGCTACCTTATCTTTGGCTCAGAAACAAAAGGTCTTCCTCAACATATCTTTGATACATATCCAGAAAGGCTTTACGGCCTCCCAATGTACTCTGAACATGTAAGAAGCTTGAATCTCTCAAACGTTGCAACGACTGTTGCCTATGAAGCTCTAAGAAATATTTCGTTTAAGTAACATTACCTGCTTTGGAGCGAACCAACGTCGGCTTCGGCTCCTGCCTCTCGCCGACATACTATCCATCCTGGATATAAAAAAGGGAGACCGAAGTCTCCCCTATTTAAATTATTCTAAATGAATCCTTCAAATTAGAATTTGTAAGTCATACCAACTCTTGTAAGTAGGTTGTCTGTAGCAAGAACACCATTCTTAGCAGATGACGTAGAGTTTCTAGCTACACCAGTTGTACCAATAAAACCATCAACAGAAAGAGCACCAAATTCTAAAGTTGCTCCAGCATTAACAGTTGTAGAGTTAGCAATTGTTGACTCTCCATCAGTTGTAGAACCATTATATGCACCTAAAGCACTATTCTGTAGACCTGCTGTTGTTGATGCCCCCTGAATTACAGAAGATAAGTTTTTCGACTTAACTTTTGAATGAAGATTATGAGAAACAGATCCTCTAAGAGTTAACCAAGAAGTCGCCTTTCCTTCGTATCCAAGAACAAGAGGAACAACAGTTCTATTAAGTTCTGCCTTTCCTGCAGCATACTTAAGCTCTACATCAAGTTTAGTAAATTGAACTCTAGCAAATACTGAACCTTCGTCAGCAACCTTGTAGTTCTTTCCAAAACCAAGATCAATTCTTGTGAATCCACCATCAGTTTTAACGTCAGAAAGAGTTTGTTCCCAATCAAATTTCTTAAATGCTCCATGAAACTTCACGTCGTTCATCATATATGAACCACCTAATTGAAACCCAAGCTTACCTTCAAACTTTGGCTTTCCTGTTCCATTTTTGTTCTCAGCTTCAGAGTTTAAAGAAATATTAGCAAAACCATCCCAATTTGCTTGATGGGCACCAAGTCTAAGAGCCATTGCTGAATCTTCGATCTTTTCTTTACCAGTTTCTTTCTTTTCAGAAGCAGCATAAACAAAGTTTGCTCCCCACTTCATATCAGATCCACCAGCAATGAAAAGATCTAATTGATTATCAGCTGTATTTAAAACAGTGTCTCCAGAAGAAGCTAAAATTCTTAAAAATGAAGAAACATTTGACTCATTTCCAAGGTACGCGCCATAAGTATAGGCTCCAGATTTTTTAAGGAATCCACCTTGAGCTTTTGGATCAGCATCTTGATCTAAAGTAGAAGCTGAAGTTGTTGCAGTCCCCCCCCACTCTAGAAATACTTGATTCGCGTACTCATTTGCATAAGAAGCGTTAGTAAAAATATATCTTGAATCCATTACATAGAAGTTGTCTTCTACTTCATCTCCAAGCGCAAGAAGTCTTGCCTTAGAAGCATATGCACTCATTGAAAGAGTTGAAAGTGCAAGTGCTGAAATTACGATTTTTTTCATAATATTAATCTCCTAAAATTAAGTTTAAATTAGAACCAGTAAGATACTGCAACTCTAGTCATTAAGTTATCTGTAGCAAGAACACCTTTCTTAGATGTCGCACTAACAGTTCCTGTTCTGCTGCTATCAGTTGTTCCGATAACACCATCAACCATTAGCTTTCCAAAAGTAAAAGTTGCACCAGCGTTAACTCTTGTAGAGTTTGCTACTGTTTCTTCTGTTTTAGAACCATTAGCAAGCTTTGTCTCTTTATCACCAATAACAACATTTTGAACAACAGAAGCTCTTAGAGTTAACCAAGAAGTAGCAGCAGTTTCGAAACCAACAGTAAGTGGAAGTGTATTTGTGTTAACTTCTTTTTCTGAAGTTCCTGTAGCTTTCTTATTTTCTTCTTTATTCATGTTATATCTAACATCCATGAACATTGTAGAACCAGCAGCAATTTCGTGAGTTTTAGCAACACCAACTGCGATATTTGATTCCGTTACTTCTGCAGTAATTGCATTAGAAATAGTTGTTTTGTATCCAGACTTGTCATAATCAGCATAGAACTTCATTCCGTTCATTCCATATGAAGCACCAACATTGATCCCTGTTTCCGCATCATACTTATCTCCAGCAGCTGCTCCACCTTTAGACTCATCTTTTAAAAGGATATTTGTATAAGCTTCGATTGCTCCGTGCTCAACACCAAGTCCTAGACCCATTGTACTGTTTTCTTTTTTGATTCCAGTTGATGGCTTGTTTTCATTTGAAGAGAAAGAGAATCTAGCTCCCCACTTCATTCCCATATCACCAGCTAAGAAAAGCTCAGTTACATTGTCTGTAGTTGCTACGTTAGCAGTAGACTTAGTTGAGTTATTTGTATCGTACTCGTTACCTACGTATACACCGTAAGAAAAAGAGTTAGACTTCTTGAAAAATCCACCTTCTGCGTGTGGCGCAGCTTCAGAATCTGCCGTACTTGCTGAAGTTCCCCACTCAGCAACAACATAATCACTCATAGAGTTTAGTTTAGCTGGGTTTAGGAATACACTTCTTGAGTCGTCAAGAAATAGAGATGCTCTACCATCTTGTCCAAGAGCTTGTAATCTTGCCTTAGAAGCAAAAGCCGACGTTGAAAGAACTGCAAGTCCTGCAATTACTAAAGTTTTTTTCATCTTAAAATCTCCTTGATATAACAGATTTGATCTGTCTCTCTTTAAGTAACTATTAATAAATTTTGTACTTATTAAAATTCTCAGGGCCTTTGACAATTTTGTCAACACCCCGAAATTAGAGAATTTTTAAAGATTGAGGGCCAATTAGCCCTTTATTAAACGCTGCACAAGAAGAGCTCTTGTCAGTAAAGATGTCTCCAGATTGGAATCTTCGAAGTTTTGATTTTTTCTTAGTCGAGCAGAAAATGGAGCGTTAAAACCAATAAAAGTCAGCTTATCTAGCTCATCTTTTTCTTCTTCCAAGAAATTATCGTCAATTTTTGGACAGTATGTATTTTCTCTTAAAACAACAAATTCACGACACTTTTTCTCATTAAATTTTTCGAAACTTTTTTCAAAATTTTTCTTTAAAAGTCTTAATTTTTTAGAAATATCCTCTTCTGTCGTTTCTTCCTTATTAATAAATGTTACAAATCGAGCTAATTGACCTTTTTCCGTCTTCTCAAACTCTCCAATAAAATGTCCCCAATCATGGGTAAAACTTAGTGGAAAAAAGAAAGTGTTCTTACTGTCTGTAAGCTCTTCTTCCAGTTCCATATGAAAGTATAAAGCGCAAGGGGTTTTCGTTGATTCACAGAACGCTACAAAGTTATCTGTAAGCGCTCTCTTGTCCTTAAAAAGTTCGTAGAATGTATCAGGAGTGTGAGAATAGAAGATTTGCTCGCATTCAATAACAAGGCCATTTGTACAAGTAATCTTAAAGTTTGCTTGATCAATTAAGTCTTCTGGAATTGCTTTTTCAATCTTTGAAATTTTAACAACAAGACTTTGCTCTATTATCTTCTCTAATAAATTTTCTTCTTTTAAAACTGGTAATAACTCTTCAAGTTCTACATTGACATGATCAGCAGTAAAGAACTCCTCGCCCCACAGAAGAGTTTGAGGTTTTGTTCTCTTTCCAAAGTCATGAAACTTCAATTCTTTATAAAATTGACTGTTGTATACTTCGAGCCCCTCAACGACTTTTGAAATAGCAGAGATATTTTCTTCACCTCTAACTAAAGAAGGCCCAAGAATTTTTAAATTTGCTTCATCGATTGCATCTGAAGTTAATATTTTTGCCGAACCAGGCTCAATTCTATTTAGGTGTGAACATAAATCAATTGCAAAAACACCAAACCCAATAACAGCATTTTTAATAAATATTTTTTCTTCTTTTACTTCTTCGACTTTTTTTAATTTTAGAATGTCACTAAAGGCCATGAGTGCGGTTCTCCGTTGTTTTGCGAATGCACTAAGATACCTATTATGATGGGATTTTTAAAGAAAAAAAAACCCGAAACAAAGTTCGGGTCATTTATTTAATCAACAACTAGCTTATCACCAGCTCGTATCATCCTATTCTTTACAATATCAAGATTAGAAACAATTAACTTATCAAGTGAGATTCCATTCTTTCTAGCAACAGTCCAAAGAGAATCACCTTTTTGAACAGTATAGTAGCGGCTTGGGTTCGAAATTGGCTTTGCACGAGCTCTAGCAAGCTTGATTCTTGAACGATAGTTACGCTTTCTAAGAACACTCTTACGTGGCATATCGTAAAGATCAGCATACATTTCAGCTCTTACACTTTGACCATTTCTAAACGGAAGAACAACCTCCTGACCAGATTTCAATCTTGAGTTTTTAGAAAGGCCATCGTTTAACCAAGTTAGTACTTCTACATCCTTAATTTTGAACTTTCTTGCGACATCCCTAAGATCTGATCTTGAGCTCTTTACACGATACTTCTGAAAATCTGAAGCAAAATAATTTGCGTACTGACAACAAGAATCCCACTTAGCTTTCAACCCTACAGGAATTCTTAAAGAATATTTTTCTTGAGTCGGTGGAGTAAACCATCTTAGAAGTTCTGGATTTAAATAATGAAGTTCATCAAATTCAACTTCAAGAAGTTCAGCAACTTTAAATAAATCTGTACCACCATCAACTACGATCTCTTCATAATCAAGAGGCTCGTGAAATTCGATATCATCAAAACCAAACGCTTTTAGGTTTTTCCCAATAATAGCAAGTGCCATAATTTTTGGAACATAGTTTTTTGTTTCAGGCTTTAGGTATCTTCCGTTTCTTAGTTTCCAGAAGTTCTCTGTCCCATATCTTTTTATCGCACGCCCCATCTTTCCTTCTCCTGCATTATATGCAGCAGCAGCGAGTTCCCACGATTCAAAATCACCATATAACTTCTTCAAATACATTGCAGCGGCTTGTGACGATTTGATTGGATCTCTTCTCTCGTCGGTATACCAATCAATTTTTAGACCATAACGCTTCCCTGTATATGGCATGAACTGCCAAGGCCCAACGGCCTTCGCCCAAGATTTCGCTTTTGATTGAAAACCTGATTCGGCCATAGCAAGAAAGATTAGATCTTTTGGTAATCCATTCTCTGCAAGAATTCTACTCATCAGTGGAGCGTATCTTCCGGCACGTGCAGAGTATCTTTCAAAGAAACCTCTACCTCTATTTAAGAAGTAGCTGATCCATTTTTTTACGGCGTCGTTATAAACAACCGGAATATCAAAATAGTAGTTTTCTAGCTTTAAGTGCTCAGCACCATAAAGGAAGTAAGTCTTCCCATCATAATGATAAGGCTCATCAATTAGAGAGCTTCCAATAATCTGAGAGCTCGACGCAGGAGGCGTCGTCTCTGTTGTCGATGAATCAGCAGGAGCTGCATTAGAGACTTCCGTGTTCGCTGACTCATTTGTGTTCAACATAGAACACGAACTAAAAATCAACGCTGCAGCTACAAATTTAGAACATTTTCTTAACATGAAAATTCCAACCCTTTTATACAAATGAAGCCCCTTCATCATGAAGAGGCTCTACTATTGTCTTTTTTTTAGTGTTGAGAGTCAACAGACTAAATTTTTTCCCTTTACTTTTCAAACACTTACAAAGGCGTTTTTTAAGAAATCAGGTAGTTGCAACAGCCTCGACATCATCTTTCAAATCTGAGTCATCAAGCATAGAATCGACAACTAAAGTTCCCACACTGTCTCCGAACACGTTCACTGTAGTTCTAAACATATCAAGCACCCTGTCGACAGCTAAAATAAGCCCAATCCCCTCGATCGGAAGTCCAACAGCAGAAAGTACGATACTCATCGTAATTAACCCTGCGCCAGGAATTGCAGCAGCTCCGATAGCTGCTAGTGAAGCCGTTAGAAAAATGATCAATTGCTGATTAATTCCAAGATGAATTCCATAGGCCTGTGCAATAAAGATTGCCGCTACTGATTCGTAGAGAGCTGTTCCATCCATATTGATTGTGGCTCCAAGCGGAAGAACAAATTTTGCTGTGTCTTTTCTTACCCCAAGGTTCTCTTCAACATTTGCCATTGTAATTGGAAGTGTCGCAGCAGAGGATGCAGTAGAAAAAGCGGTGATCAATGCTGGTCCAATTCCCCTTAAAATAAACATTGGTGATTTTTTTGATTTCCAACTTCCAATAAAAAGTAAAAGTATTCCGTGACAACCAAGCCCTAGAATTACAGTTAGCATATATTTTGAAAGTGAGACAATCGCCGAGAAACCAGACTTTGCAAGGACTCCTGTCATCAAAACAAAAATCCCAACCGGTGCAAATTTCATAATTCCATGAGTCAGAAAGAGTGACATCTTCTCAAGAGAATTAATAACTTTAACCACTGGTTCACTTTCTTTTGGAAGATAAAGTGCTACCATCCCAAAAAGAATTGAGAAGACAATTACTTGAAGAATTTGTCCTTCTGCCATTGCTTGCACAGGATTCTTTGGAACAGCATTAAGAATTACTTCTTTTACCGCATTATAAAGAGCAAACCATCCACCTGAGTTTTGAGATACCTTTGCTTGCATACCTTCATTAAGTCCATGAAGTCCTGCCGTCCCAAGATCAGCTCCTACCCCTGGATTAATAAGATTCACGAAAATAATTCCAACAAGAACAGCGACAGCTGTTGTCATGAAATAATAGATCACAGCCTTTACGCCCATCTTTCCAAGTGACTCAGGTGTACCTAAATGATACATGGCCATAAAAATTGAAGAGAAAACAAGAGGAATGATAACCATCTTTAGTAGACTGATGAAAATATCGCCGATTGGTTTCATGTAATCAACAACATGTCCTAGTCCTGTGAAATATAAAATTAGCCCTAACGCTAAACCAGCAATCATACCAATTGCAATTCTCTGTGCCTCTTTCTTGGAAGCTTCCTGCATTTAATGCCCCTTTTGTAACTGATTTCAAAAAATGATTTAATTAACTATGTTTAAAAAAACTATATTATCTATTGTCCTTACTTTCCAAATTTTTGTAAACACGGCAAAAGCTTTGGTCGAAGAGCCAAATTACAACTTTACCTTTGATAAATTTGAAGTCTTCAATCCTGGAAAAGAGTTAAGCGACATTAAAAAGACTTATCCCAATTTAAAATTAATTAATAAGTCTGGCTCAACAGAGCTCTACGAAGTCGATATCATCCATCAGAGATACAAGTTTCCACTCTACTTTCAGATTAAAGATCAAAAGGTAATTGATTATTTTGCTCGCCTACCAAATTACTTTATTCATGATACATTTCATCAGTCTTTGATTAACCGTTTCGGAAAACAAAATAAATTCTACAATAAAAATAGTACTTCATTTTATTTGTGGACTAATGCGAATGGAAATATTGTAACCTACAGTGGAGCGTGTACCATCACATGCTTTCCTATTTTTGTTCATGTGATTTCAAACAAGGATCAGACTCTCCTCAAAGAGAGCCTGATCGAAAAATTCAAGAAAAATCAATTATAAATTTTTTGATTTAATTTATTTGCCATAGCGTAAAGAGCAAAGCCAGCGATGATCATGATTGCACAAAGAATCTGACCCATTGTCATGAATCCAAAATAATATCCAAGTTGTGCATCGGCTTCCCTGAAAAACTCAACACCAAAGCGAAATGCCCCATATCCAATGAGGAAGAAGCTTGAAATCTGCCAGTATTTTTTAACCTTATTCACAGCAAACCAAAGAATTAGCGATAACACCAATCCCTCAAAGAACGCCTCATAAAGCTGAGAAGGATGCCTTGGATAAGGACCACCTGTTTTAAATATCATACCCACAGGACTTGTTGTAATTCTTCCGTACAATTCGCCATTAATAAAGTTTCCTAAACGCCCAAAGAAAATTCCAGGCGCACCAACGAGACAAACACTATCCATAATTTGTCCCCACTCTACTTTATTTTTCTTTGCAAAAATAAAACCTGCGACAAGAAAACCGAGAACTGCTCCGTGAAAACTGAGTCCCCCTTTCCACACCGCGAAGACTTCGCCGAGGTTGTGCTGGTAATATGACCAGTTATAAACGAAAACATAAATAAATCTCGCACCAAGCACCATGCAAAGACCCATGATAAATGTAAGAGAATCAATTTGTTCTTCAGTTATTTTTAAGAAATTTTTCTTAATTAGATTTTTAAGTAGATAGCCCGCAAGAATAAATCCTACTACGTACATTAGTGCATACCAACGAACTTGTAATGGACCTAGTGAAATCAATACTGGGCTGATATCTGGTGCGTGCATTAAAACTCCTTCTTTAATTCAAGAAAGAGTCTAGCATAAATTTTTTAGCGGTGACTACTCCAAACGAGCATCTTGCCTTGGCTTAAAGTTTTCACGCGGGAATACTTTACCAAGATAATATTTCGCACATGCTTGAATAAGTTGCCTTGTCGGAGCAGGAAGCCCTTGAACTCCAAAGTATGTGCAATTAACCGATAGAAAACTTAACAAGTCTTCAAATCTCATATCGCGACTAGCATTCTTTAAATGATTATCTAATTTAATAAAACAGAAATTATGCTTCAGTTTTTTCTCACCTTCCAAAGTCAAAATACGATGCCTAGTCACGTCAAAAAATACTGCCTCTCCACGTGTATCAACTGCACGCTGTATTACTGCTCCCTCTTCAACTGGCGTACCCCAAAAACCAACAATGCCATGACTCACCAATGACCAACTTAAAAATCTATTGACGATGATTCTATATGCTCTCTCGTTATCAACATGTCCAAAGTCAGAGAAGCAACCCATCTTCCATTCACTTGTACCAAGCGAGAAGACAAGCATCGCTACATTACGATATCGATAAACACTGTATCCCTGTTTCTGCACAAGACTCTCAGGGCCCCACTTATCACTTTCTCTTGTTGCTGCAATTTGCCTCGCGACCATAACTGAAGCCTCAGACACTGTAAGCACTCTCGCACCATGCTTATTAGCGATATTGTGCTCAGCATCTTTTGAGTCTTTCTCATTAAGCTCGTCAAATTTCATTGTCCTTAAAAAACCTGTAATATCAGGATCAAAATCAGATGCAATAAATCTTATATAGACAGGAAGATCCAACTTCCTCATAAATTGAAAATAAACGTATTTTTCATTAGTTACATTACTCATAATCATTACCCTTTGCCTAAATGACAAACCGACCCAACTGACTTATCGCCATTTCTCAAGC
This sequence comes from Bacteriovorax sp. Seq25_V, assembly GCF_000447795.1. NCBI lineage: Bacteria > Pseudomonadati > Bdellovibrionota > Bacteriovoracia > Bacteriovoracales > Bacteriovoracaceae > Bacteriovorax > Bacteriovorax sp. Seq25_V. The sequence goes on from NZ_AUNI01000017.1 coordinate 76,473, forward strand.
TATCTTTAAACATTAAACAAAAAGCCACTAAAACAGCTATAAATCCCCTCCAGGAAAGATATTTCAAACTTGACATAAGGCCCAAAAAACTATAAAAATCCTAGTTCGATGACCAATTAATTCAAATTTGGGGTCACAAGTTTTCAAAGAACTTCTTTGGAACCCCTAGATTTGCACTCATAAGGAGAATATATGTACGGAATCGTTGAAATTTCTGGACACCAGTACAGAGTTGAAGCAGGTATGACTATTGATGTAGAAAAGCTACACCAAGAAGCAGGAACTACAATTGAACTAGATAAAGTTCTTTTCGTAGGTGGCGAAAAAGCTACTGTTGGTACACCAGTTGTTGCTGGAGCAAAAGTTGTTGCTGAAGTTGTAAGACATGACAAATCTAGAAAAATTATCGTTTTCAAGAGAAAGCCAGGTCGTTACAAGAGAAAGAACGGACACAGACAAGAATTTACAACTTTAAAAATTAAAGAAATCAAAGCTTAATTTTTAAAGCAGTTTTATAATAGAAAATAATTTATTTTAAAATTTTTCAGGAGTTTAAGATATGGCACACAAGAAAGCCGGTGGTTCGACAAGTAACGGTAGGGATTCAAACCCAAATATGTACGGTGTTAAGAAGTTTGGTGGCGAAGTTGTTATCCCAGGTAACATCATCGTAAGACAAGCTGGTTCAAAATTTCACCCAGGTAAAAACGTTAGAGAAGGTAAAGATTGTACTCTTTATGCAGTTGTAGAAGGTACAGTAAAATTTGGTTACTACAATAAGAACAAAAAAATTGTTTCTGTAGTTCCAGCATAATTTAAAAGAATTAAATCATGTAAATAGGAAAGGGAATCTAGTCATTAGATTCCCTTTTTTTTATACTCGCGAAAATACAATTTAATTTAAGGCTATCATGAGATTTATTGACGAAGTTAAAATTACTATTTGTTCTGGGAACGGCGGAAGCGGTTGCTCGAGCTTCAGAAGAGAGAAGCACGTTCCTCTTGGAGGACCAGATGGTGGTGACGGTGGTGACGGTGGAAGTGTTTACTTTCAAGCAGACGAAGGTGAAAACACACTTGTAAACTTCCGTGGGAAAAAAGTTTTTAAGGCCCAGGATGGTGGCAACGGCGCTGGTAGACAGATGCATGGTGCCTACGGGGAAGACCTCGTTATCAAGGTTCCAGTGGGAACAATCGTAAGAAATGAAGAAACAGGAGCAATCCTCGCGGACCTCACAGAGCATGACCAACGAGTTCTTATTCTTGAAGGTGGACGTGGTGGTCTTGGAAACTATAACTATAAAACGGCAACGAATCAGGCTCCGAGAAAGTTTACAGATGGGAAACCAGGTGTTGATCTTGAAGTTGAACTTGAGCTAAAGCTATTAGCCGATATCGCTCTTGTTGGTTTACCAAATGCTGGAAAATCAACACTAATCTCTTCAATTTCTGCAGCCAAACCAAAGATTGCAGACTATCCGTTTACAACTCTAGAGCCAAACCTTGGGGTAGTATCCCTAGGCGAGAAATCTTTTGTTGTGGCTGATATTCCAGGTTTAATTGAAGATGCATCAGAAGGTAAAGGACTTGGGATCAAGTTCTTAAAGCATATTGATCGTACGAAGTCACTTGTTCACCTAGTAGACGTATCTTGGTGTCTTGATGAGTTTGAGGCGTTCGAACAGTATGTTATTATTAGAAATGAGTTAAAGAAATATAGCGACACTCTTGATTGGAAAAAAGAAATCGTTTGTCTTACAAAAATTGATGCGATGACCGAAGAAGAAATTTCAAAGTTTCAAAATTTCTTCGAAGAGCAACTTGATAGAAAAGTTCTTCCATTATCATCAGTTTCGGGGCGAAATGTTGATTTATTAAAGAGTTTAATGCTACAAACGATTGAAGAAGCGAATAAGCAAGAAAAACAAGGTAAGTAATGAGTAGTAACGAGTTTATTAACAAAAACGTAGATGAAATTTTAAGCAATAAAGAAATTGATAGCACACTTGCAAAAGCAATGGCATGTGCATGGATCTGTGGAAACTTCAAAGGTATCAACCTTAAGATTCTTGATATGAAGAAATCAACCTCGCTTGGTGATTACTTTGTTCTTGCTTCAGCAACAAACTTCACACAAGCTTCAGCAATGGGACAAGAGATCACTGTTCAAATGAAAAGAGTTGGTCTAGAAGTTCTTTCTCGCGAAGGTATTAACAATGGAGCAGATTGGTTACTGATTGACCTTGGAGACTTCATCGTTCACATCTTCCAAGAGACTGCACGTCACATATATGATCTTGATAATTTATGGGATGCTCCATCAATTCAAATTCCAAACGAGTATTACTACTCATCCGATATGGAAGAAAGCACTTCTGGAAGTGCACCAAAAGGTTACTTCTAGGAGATGAAAGACCTTCACCTGGTAGTTATTGGAAAGCTCAAAGATAAGAATATTCTTGCGCTAGAAAATGACTACCTTAAAAGGCTCAAGTCCCCTTCTCTCTCTATTTATGAATGCAAAGGCCATCAAGAAGATATCGAGGCCGAAGTCAAAGAACTCAAACAAAAATGTAAAGCAATTGAAGATAAGCATGGCAGGCAATATATTGTAGCGCTTACCGAACATGGTAAAACCATGACAAGTGATAAACTCTCAGAATTTATTTTTGATGTCATTGAAAATAAGCAATGCGGGGTCACTTTTCTAATCGGTGGAGCGGCAGGTTTTCCAAAAGACTTTCTTGAGGAGTGTGATTATAAACTCTCACTCTCTCCTATGACTTACCCACATCAACTTGCAAGACTTTTATTTGTCGAGCAAGTTTATAGAGCGAAGACCATCTACGATGGTCATCCCTATCACAAGAATTAGAATAAATTCGTCCAAGGAAAGAAGCGACTCTTCTCTTTCCCTTCAACTTTAATCTTCGATCTTAGTTGTCCAATGAACTTATCTTCAAGTTGATTATAATTGATATCCTCAATAACGATTGCTAACTCATCTTGAACATAGTGAGAGTCAACATCGTCAAGATCTGACTCATCTGCTGTTTCAATGGCTGCATCAAATGCAATTCCAAGATCACGGTGAATAAATGGATCCAAAGCATCAAAAGCAGCTCCAGCGGCGGCTCCCGTGATTACTCCAGGAACTGTTCCAGTTAGAAAAGCACCACATGCAAGAGCGGCCCCATCGTAAGCGAGAATATACATTCCAACGCCAAGACCGACATATGACCCAATGACAAAACCCGCAACAACGGCACCGACATCACCAACGACAGCATATAAACTATTTCTATAATTTTGAGATGAAACACTATCTAGATCAGCACGAGAAAAGTAAACATCTTCCCCAAAGAGTGGCTCACATTTCATTGAGTCCATCATTAGATCACAGGTCTTAACCTGATACCCTCTTTCTGTCTCATCAACTTTTAAAAATTTGCCTTCAGTTTCCTCTGCCTTAATGATTAGTGCATTAGAATTAAAAGAAATAAGTAGGGCCAATAAAGTAATAAAATTCGTAATTCTTTTCAAAATATACTCCTAAGCTAGATTACTTAAGAGTCTAATAGAGTTTTTTTCAGTTTGAGAGCTTTCGGAAATATTTACTACTACTGTCTATTTTTTTGACACTATTCTTCAGTAGTCCCATTTTCATCACTCTCAGTTGAAGGCACTATAAGTGTATGATTATGCTTAACATCGTCATGAAGACCTATGAAGTAAATTGTTTTAAACTTAGAAATCTCTCCATCAAGTTCCGAAATAACAGATGCTACTTTCTCTAGAGATGGGCGATATTTTTCTGATATCTGATTTTTTACTTTTTCTATCTCGCTATATTTTTCATTAATAGCAGCAAGCTTTTCACGATACATTTTTTCTAGCTCTCGCTTTTTTTCATCTATTATCGCGCGTTTTTTATCAACAACTTCAAGCTCTTTATCTTTATCTTTTAAAATAGTATTTTGTACTTTGATTTCAGTTCTTCTATCGTAAAAGAGATTCAACTGATTAACAGCATAGAGGTAAAGAGCGAGTGATCTCGTTTTCACTTGCTCTTTTACTTTTTCATTAAGAAAAGCAGGGACGAGTTTCGCAAAAGATGCATTATCATTTTCTCTAATATTTTCCAGAGTTAGAAACATCATCTTAACTTTTCCAACAGTAAGAATATCTCCTGGGGAAAGAGGAACGGGCTCAACAACTTGATAACCATTACACTTAGTCCCGTTACTAGAACCTAAATCTTCTAACATGTATCTACTTTCTTCTTTATCGAAAGTAATTTTACAGTGCAATCTTGAAAGACTTTCGTCATCAATAAGAACATCAGCCTCGATAACTCTTCCAACTACTGCTTCATTTTCAATTTCGTAGAGATATTGCTGTTCAATATTCCAAAGAAATACAACCATAGGTCCGCCTTCAATACGTTTCATATTATTGTATCAAGAAATAAAATTGATGCAAGATTAAGGCTGCTTAAGAAACACCGATTAATTTTTTTATTTCAGCAAGCTGACGACTTGAGACTTCTCTCACTGCATCTGCCCCATCCTTTAAAACTGTATCGATATAACCAGGATCAGCGAGAAGCTTATCATACTCAGCTCTAATAGGTGCAACCTCACGGTTTACAACGTTAAAAAGCTCAGCCTTGGCATGTCCCCAACCAATCCCCTCTCGAAATCTCTTTGCAAACGCTTCCTGTTCCTCATTTGAAGAAAAGAATTTATACATATCAAAGATAAGTGAGTTATTTGGGTCCTTAGGCTCTTCTGGTCCAGTTGAGTCTGTTACGATTTTATTAATCGTTTTTTGAAGCTTCTTCTCTGGTAGTAAAAGTGGTATGTGATTATTATAACTCTTACTCATCTTTCTTCCATCAAGACCCGGAAGAAGTTTATTTTCCCCCTCAGCTACAATCGCTTTTGGAAGTTTAAAAAAATCCTTTTTATAGGCATGATTAAAACTAGAAGCAATATCACGTGCGATCTCAATATGCTGAAGCTGATCCTCACCAACAGGAACAATATCAGAATTAATATGAAGAATATCTGCGGCCATTAATATTGGATAGGTAAAAAGTCCTAGATTAACTCCCTGATCTTCATCCTTTCCATTTTCAGTATTTGTTTGAACAGCGGCCTTGTAAGCATGGGCTCTATTCATTAAACCTTTTGCCGTAAAACAATTGATAATCCAATTTAGTTCTAAGATTTCTGGAATATCACTTTGCTTATAAAGAACTACTTTTTTAGGATCAAGTCCACTAGCAAGCCAAGCGGCTGCAACTTCACGAATATCACTTCTTAGCTGGTCTCCATTATGGATAGTAATCAATGAATGGTAATCAGCAATAAAGTAGTAACCTTTAAACTCGCCCTTATTGGCCGTTTCAATTGCTGGTTTAATTGCACCCATGTAGTTTCCTAAGTGGGGCATTCCTGTTGGCTTAATTCCTGTTAAACAAATTTTTGATGACATATCTCTAAATCCTATTTTTTCTAAATATAGCGAATTTTAAACAATTTTAGGAGCTAAAAATAAAAAAAGGCCCGTTTAAAGGGCCTCTTAATCGACGTATATCTAGTCTAATAATTAATTATCGTATTGAACAACTTTCGCGTTAGTCATATTTTCAGTCAGGATATCCATAGAGTATTCAATAGCCTGATCCGCATATGGGATTCCATTAAATTGAAGGTCTGTTGCAAAGTGAGATTGTTTAATGAGTGCTGCACACATTCTCATCACTTCTGCACTACTTTCAAAGAATTCACCTTCTTCATCCGTCGTAATTACATGGGCAATCATCGAATTTATAGACTTTAGTAGGCGAACCTGAGCTGCCGACATTTCAGATGCATCAACTTCAATTAAAACCTTCTTACTTTTTCCAAAACCCATTTTAAACTCCACTAGCTATATATTTTTCTTAGGACTAATCCCTTGCTCCTAATTCTTATCGCCAGAATTTAATGTTATTTTAGATATTTATGTCCGACTAAAGTTTATGATTAATATTTTGACATTTGATATTAATAGTTTTAATATCCAATACAGAAGTTGTTCAGATTTCAATAATTTATCGCGGGGTGGAGCAGCTGGTAGCTCGTCGGGCTCATAACCCGAAGGTCGTAGGTTCGAATCCTGCCCCCGCAACCAAAACTACAATTAAATAAAAATATAGATGCCAAGCCCGAAAGCTTGGCTTTTTTTTTGTTATTTTCTCTGATCTCTATAGTTTTTCTCTGTATGGTACTTTGTATCTTTAACCTTCTCTCTATAGCGTAAAGCTGGCTTTCCATCTTCTTGTCGACTCTTATCATAAACATCCCTTGCTGCGTAAGAGTCATTTACAAGACAGTTTCTAAGCTTAATATACGGAGCACATTTTCCTTCAACAAACTTCTCATACTTCTGCTGGTTCTCTCTCTCAAACTCTTCTTTTAAAGATCCAGTTCTAAAGTTGATCGCCTTCATTTGAGAGTTGATTTCATCCTGGCTAATTTTTTTAACAAATGATTCACACGTTAAACGTGAATCATCATAATCCTTGAAATATTGCTTCATTTTAAGCTTCAAATACGATTGCTCACGATCAGGCATTGAAGATTCAATCTGATAAGCAATACTGTCAACAGACTCTCCATTTTCACAAGCATTCGCGAGTCTACTTACTTCTGACATAATCTTATTAAAGTTCTTTTCAGTAGCTTCCGCATACTCATCTTCGCAACTAATACACCAGCTATTCTCTTCGAAATTCTCGTTGAGAACGACTAGTGCTGCGAAAATACCATGTTCAAAATTCTTTTCACCACTAGCAACCGCTGATGAAATTAGAAATTCAAAAAGAATATTTGTCGTTACTTTTTGATCCAAATGAGTCTTAAAGTGCTCTAAGCGGCTTTTAAAGTTACCTTGTCCAAAAACAACTTCTTTTCCATCGATGTACATTGTTCTCATTAATAGAGATTCCTCAGTAAAAGAAATCTTTGTTGAACCATATTTTAAATATGCTGTTGTTCCCTTCAAGACAATTGGAGGAAGATATCTAATTTTATTTTTGATAAAATATTCACGACTCAATGCCTGATCCTCTTCTGTTTTAAACAGCTTCGAAAGATGAGTAACACTCGTTCTATTTCGATTGTACTTCTCGATGTTGTCATAAAATAAATCGGAATATTTTTTAGCAAAAACATTCGTAAAATATTTATTTGCCCCCGCCTCAGCATTGCGATTCTTTTCTTCCAGTGCAAATGTACTTACAGACGTCAAAAGAATCGTAGATAGTGCAACTCTTGTAATGTATTTTCTCATATAAGGGACCTCACTCAATCTATACCTTATCCCTCTAGTCGGGTACTTACTGAATAAAGTTGAATAAATTTTGTCGCTGACCTATATATTCAGATATTTAGATGTTTAAAAAATTTAACAATACTTGAAATTTACTGACTTAAAAGTTTGGCAAAAAAAAGGCCTCAAACGAGGCCTTTAGTTATTTTACGAATTGTACGTGAGAATGTTTTCTGGCCATCGCCTTCTTTTTCATTCTTTGAAATTTTGCTTCCTTACGTTTTTTGTGTTCAGCTTCTTTTGCTTCCCAAGCTTCTGTTCTCTCTTTTTTAGCCTTAAGAGCCTTTGTTTCAGTGATTTTCTTTAAAGAATCATAATAAGTCTCACGCTTGAATTTCTCAAAAGCCTTATCATCAGCTGCAGTACATGACTGCACTCCTTTTTTCTTTAAAGATACAGTCTTCTTCTCAGAGAAGTATTCTGCATCTTCAACAAGTTTTACTCCGTTTGCATCAATACCAATTAAGTTTAAAAGTTGTTTCTTAGAAACAGCTCTAAACTTTCCAGGTCCAATTCCTTCTACAGGAAGTCCTCCGATTGCAACACGTCTTAGTTTATCAACAACAACGTTGTTCGCTTCACAGATTTTTCTAATCTCACGATTCTTTCCTTCTGTGATTCTAAACTCTATCCAAGTCTTAGTTGGAAGTTGCTTAATAACACGAACTGATTTTGGTTTTAATTTAACACCATCAATCTCAGCTCCCTCTCTAAGGTTATTCAAAAGGAACTCATTCACAGCACCAAATACTTTTACTTCGTAAACTTTTACGATATCAGAACTTGGGTGAATAATTGTATTTGCAAGGTCACCATCATTAGTAAGAATTAAAAGACCTTCAGAAAGGTAATCTAATCTACCAACAGGATAAATTCTCTCACTCACTTCTTTACAGAAGTCCATAACAGTCTTTCTACCCTCTGGATCACTAACTGTTGTCATTACTCCACGTGGCTTATTCATTACAAGATAGATTTTTTCAACAGCACCTAGGTCTGCAACTTTTCCATCTACAAGAACAGCATCCGCTTCTGGGTCAACTTTAACACCAAGTTCTCTTTCAACTACACCATTAACTTTAACTCTCCCCTGAGAGATTAGTTCTTCGGCCTTTCTTCTTGATGTAATTCCACAATCTGCAATAAATTTTTGTAATCTAACTGATTTCATTTGATCCTCCAATCTGCCATCACGGCCGTTTGAAATTATTAAGATTAAGCCCGCCGAACTTATCTTATGAAGCGGGCTTATGCAAGCGTATAGTATTTTTTTCAGCTATTAATTAAGCTCGTCTGAATCACCTAAGTCGTTGTTTTTCATAAAGCTTAAGTCGATATCAAAGTCCTTCGCTTCATCAATCATACGATCTGTCATCGAATCGATATCATTTGAGATCTCATCTTCATCCATTTCGTTATCAATTAGAGAGTTACCACCTAGTAATTTTGAAAACGCATCATCAAGGGCCTGAGCAAGTTTTAACGCCTCATCGTCTTCATCATTCCCCATGATATTGATAACTTCTTCAGTCTCAGTTTCTTCCTGAGCTTCATCTTCTTCACTTTCTGCAAATGCAGCAGCGACTAATGCCTCAGCATCTTCTTCCTCTTCTGAGTCAAGTTCGAACTCAACATCGAGAGAGTCATCTTCCATCTCAAGCTCAATATCAGATTCATCTTCATCGTCAAATTTAATTGCTTCACCTGTTTCAAGGTCTAGCATTTCAAACTCTTCTTCCTCAAATTCTTCTGGAATATTAAATGGACCAGCAGTTAAGTCAGAGATAACTTTTGGATCTGTCACGGCCGTAAAGATCTCAGAAATAACAGAGTTTTTATTTTCTTTTGAAACAAGAGTCTTATCAAGGAACTCTTCAAGAAGGTCAAATGCAGTTTTTACAACTTCACTCTCTCCTTTAATTCTTTTCTTCTCTTCAACTTTAAGAGACTTAATAAAGTCTGTTTCAGCTTCGATTGACTTGATTGAATCACTTAAAGAATCAAGCTCGTTAAGTTCATCAGCATCAAACTTCGCCTTAATATCAGAACTCACAAGAGTTGAAATATCAGTAATCTTACCTACACCTGCAACGGCCATCTCTTGCAGCTCATGCTCCGGTGGTAATTGGTCAAGGTTTGCAAGGTTGAATACTTCAAGAAATTCCTCTGTTGTTCCATAAAGAACTGGCTTACCAACTTCCTCAGAACGACCAACAACACGAACAAGTCTCTTATCCATCAGTCCTCTTACAATGTGAGAACTATCAACACCTCTAATCTTCTCCACTTCAACTTTCGATACAGGTTGCTTGTATGCGATTACCGCTAGTACCTCAAGCGCAGTAGGAGAAAGAACAAGCTCATTAACTTTGAATAGATCTTGAACATACTTCGAATAAGTTGCTTTTGTTCTAAATTGATATCCGTTAGCAACTTCCTGAAGTCTAATTCCATGGTGCTTGCTTTCATATTCTTTCTGAAGACGAGTGATTGATTCGTGAACTACACGTAGAGGCATATCCTCATCAATTAATTGCTTAATTTTTTGAAGTGCAACAGGTTTGTCACTCATGAATAGGATTGTTTCAATAGCTCCACAAATTGTGTCGTCATTTAATCCCGTTCTTGCTTTCCAAAGCTTATCTTCTTGAAGCTTTTCATCCATATAATCAAGCTCTAGTTTTAAGTGCTCTTCTGGATATGATAAGTCTTCATCATTTGGAAACATAACAAGCTCAACTTCCATCTCATCATCAGTTGGAGCTAAGATTAATTCTGCCATTGTTTCTTCTGTTGTGTTTGTCTCATTCATGTTGTTGTCTCTCACTGTAGAATGCTATCTTCGTCTTGTTGTGTTTGTGTGTTTTCTAATTCTTCTGTACGAGATTGAACGACAACCTCTTCAGCTGCTGCCAGGAGGTCCTCTGCATCAATCTTTGTTGCGCCTTCTTCTTCCTCATCAAAACCATCAGCTTGTTCAACGTCAAAATCTTCAAGTGATCTAACAACGTCAACATATACATTTCCAAAACTTTCATTTTGAAAAATTTCAATTCTCTTTAAACGAGCAAGTTCAAGCAGGGAGATGAAAGTGATTACAACGTTATCAATAGTCTTTCCACCATCCGAGTCAAGAAGTTCGTTTAAGCTCGATTTATTACCTAGGCTTAAATTTGTTTTTAAGAAGTTTAGTTTTTCTTTAATCGATAATCGATCTCTCTTAACAACTGTATATTTTCTATTCTCTCTAAATAGGAAATCAACCATTGAAAGAGTTAATTTCTCGAGATCCATTGGAGTTAGAATCGAGTTTACAATTTCTTGTCTATTAATTTTTGGTTTCACAAAAATATCTGTTCCCTTCTTTGGAAGTTCCCATAATTTCTGTCCCATTTTTTGAAAATGCTGAAGCTCTTCAAGTCTTCTAATAAGTTCAGCCTGACTTGTGATATTCAGTGAATCCCCTGCTCCAAGTTCCGTCATCAGTGCTGTATTCTCTTCTTCAGTGATACAGTTTTTAGATTTTAGAAGAACAAGAGTAGACGCTAAATAGAGATAGTCCCCGGCGATATCAAAGTTCAGTTCCTTCATATCTGCAAGATAATCAAGGTATTGCTTAGTAATCTTTGTCAGGTCTAATTCCTTTACCGACATTTGCTCTTTTTGTATAAGCATCAAAAGAAGCGAAAGTGGCCCGTCAAAGAAATCTGTTTTTACATTAATCGTAGTATCTAACATCTAAAACTACCCCATCATCCAAACAAATAAATTCATCGCCGCATACCCAAGGTAAAGCGCCGGTTGTAGGAGATATGAAAAAATATTTGTAAACCAAAGTAGTAAAATGAACACAAAGCTATACCTCTGTAGTTCCTCATACTTTCTGGCCATATTATAATCAAGAAATGTTGAAACCATTTTCGAACCATCTAGAGGAGGAAATGGAATCAGGTTGAAAACAGCAAGAACGATATTGATCAGAACTGAGTACTCACTCATCTTAATCAGCTCTTTTCTCACAATAAAATCAAGTGGTAGTTGCGTGTAAAAAAGCGCAAAAAGAAATGTTGAAACAAGGGCCATCAAAATATTTGCCCCAGGTCCCGCGAAACTTACCCAAAAAATTCCTGCCTTCATATTTCTAAAACGACGTGGATCAACTGGAACCGGTTTAGCCCAACCAAAAGGGATCGGACCAATCATAAGACCAATAAGTGGAAATATAATTGTTCCCACTAAATCATAGTGAACAGCAGGGTTTAATGTAAGTCTTCCCTGATATTTAGCTGTGTCGTCACCGAACTTCATTGCCATCCAGGCGTGACCAGCTTCGTGAATTACGATAGCGAAAAGAAAGCCAGGGAGGCAGAGCGCTAATTTTTCAATAAAAAGTGAAATATCCATCCGACATTCATACCAAAACTTACTAAAACTATCAAATATATGCGTTGCAAAAAGAGCAAAATGTAAGAACTAGTTAAGAAAAAGATGCCTTTGAGGATAATTTACCAATTTTTGATATAATTATTGATATGAGCGATCAAGCAAGAAAAGTCCAAGTAGTTGTATTTAGAAAACAAGACAATGAATTCTATTGTCTCCTGTTAAAGACAAATCCCGAGCGAGGATCGTTTTGGCAAAATGTGACAGGCTCAGTCGACGACGGAGAAGACTTCGAAACAGCTGCTAAAAGAGAGCTTTTCGAAGAAACCGGAATAAAGTCAAATGTCACACTACTTGACTATCAAATTGAATTTTTTGACCGCTGGAAAAGAAATGTTCTAGAGAAGTGTTACTTTGCTATCTCGAATACGGACAAGATTCAAATCTCAGTCGAAGAACACACTGATTATGAATGGGTTCCTGTAAACGAGATCACTCCAACAAACTTTAAATTCGAAACAAATTATGAGGCGTTCAAGAGGGCCATGAAATGTTTAAGCTAATCGGTCTTCTACTACTATCAAACTTTATTTTTGCAGCAGATATTTTGGATAAGCTCATCAAGATGGATAAAACCAACGAAGTTGCGCAAATTCAAATTCCACCAAAGCGTTTTGAATATAATGATGATGTTCCGGATGCACAGAAATTTACTGCTGTTATTCGAAAAGGTGCCCTACTCCAGGATCTCGATGGGGAGAATTACTACCAAGCAAATGCAAATTTCGTCATTCGCGTTCGTGAAGTTGAAAGTGGAAGCTTTTATAGTTTTGTTATTGATAAGAATAACAAAGCACGCCTTGTTTGCCTCTCAACCGATATTCAACGTATCGATAACATCGTTAATCTAACTCCGAAGAAAATCAACTTTAGTAAAGAAAACTTTGAGTATCGTAAGATCGATGTTAATAAAATTCTCGTACTCAATACAATGCTCACAAGTGGTACTCACTTTTTTAATTTTTATGAGGACGCCTCCGCTCATAGTTCAATGGGACTTAATATTGAAGCAAGCTTCAAAAATCAAGAACTCATTCCTTTTGCCCTCACAATGAGCTTCAATCGCATTTCAGGGGAAATTCTAAGCTGGGACTATGCTAATCTTGGAATGAAACTTTTCAAGACAATCAATTTTGAAAGTGGAAATAAACTTATCTTTTCAGCTGAAGCACAACGCTCTCTATATGGTCAAGCAAACTTAGGAGAGAACTCGATTTCTCTAATTGAAAATAAATTTAGCCTCGGAGCAACTTATCAGTTCGGAAACTGGCTGCTGGGTCTTGAGGCCTCAAAAGAACGCCTCTTCATTCCGGCTGATATTAATCTTGTTGACAATAACTTAGAAAATACTAACCAGTACCAGACAAGCTACCTGCTTAAGTTGGGCTACTCATTCGATATACAGCTATGAAAAAAATTTTGGCCACTCTCTCGATAACAGCAAATATCTATGCCGCAACAGGAGTGGTAAAAGCCCTTGAAATACCTATTTTAATTGCGGAGGATGAGTCTAGCTCTATTTTACAAATGAAGCGTCTTGGTGAAAAAATTCACATTCACGACAATTCTCTCGATTCCGACTCTGACTATTACCTAACACTAACAAGAGATGGACGAGAGGCTTATGTTAGTAAAAAGTTTATAAAAATAATTCGTAAAAATATTCAGGAACTTGAAACAAATATAGCCTTAGAAAATGATCCGACAGACTACCGTCTTGATGAACCTATGCCTGAGTCATATCCATTTAAAATCTATAGTCATAATAAAGCACTGATTGGTTTTAATTATGGACAAGGAACAGTTAATACTTACGAATACGGTAATCAAGTTACACGCGAGCAGTTCAATCCTACCCTAGCTCTGGATATACGCTACTTAAGAAATCCGAGTTTTGATAAAACCGACAGAGTCTATTATGGACTTCACTTCGGTGGTCAAACAGAACGTAATGAAGTGCAAGTAACTGAAAATGTTTTTTCGCAAGAGAGCCACATGAAACTCTTTATTGGGCCATCATTCCTCTACACATTCTATAGAAGAAATAGTTTTGAGATTGATTTCAATGTCGATGCATCTTTCAACTATCAAAGATCATTCGTGTCTCAAGAAAGAACCAGTACAAATGAATCAGAAGAAAGAGAGTTTAGTGGAACTTTTATCTCAATGAAAATGGGTGCTAACTTCATTCATCGAAGAATTTTTGATACTCCCGATCTCGACTTTTATCATGGCCCACAGCTCTCTATAAACTCTCCATATACCTTAACAACTTCGACTCCAGCGGAGATTGCCGAACTATGGCCGTCAGATACTTTTAATATTCAAGCGGACTTTGCTCTAAGCTATAGCCTTGGATTTACAGTAAGATACTAAGATTTCGGCAACAATTTCCTCCCCTAAGAATTAATTTTAAATTTCTAAATTAAAACTTTTATCCCTCGATAAGTTTAATAACAAGGGCATGATGCCTATTAAATCAAATCTCTAGGAGGGATCCAATGACGACTCAATCACACAACAACACAGAAGTACTTTTCCAAAAACTTGGAAACACTTGGTATATCTTTGCAGAAATCGATAATGAGACAGTTTATTCAACGATGCCAGAAGGTATGGACCCATATACAACAAGCCTAGAGCTTTACAATGTAATCGAAGATCACATGGCAAGAGTTTCTAAAATTAGATCTAAGAAGAAAGGAAACCCAGAAGCGGCTGCTTAATTAGATTTTATGGGCGTTAAAAAATTCCAAAACCTATTTAAAAATAATGAAGCTTCAGCCAAGAAAACTGGAGCTTCATCTAACGAGGCTAATATGGAAGCGAGAAAAGAATCAGCAAACTCTAATAATAAAAATGTTGCAGATAAGGCTTCTGTTGAGCAGATGACAAAGCTTATTCAAAATAAGCTAAAAGATCCTGCGATGGCAAAGAAAGCGGCTCAAATCATTGAAGAGCTTTTAAACAACACTTCCAAGAAATAATTTCAAGACCACTTCCCTACTTCTAAAAAACATCCTATATTTAGGGAATGGAAAAAGAAGAAATCACACTTACAAAACTACAAGAGCTCATCAAGTTAAAACTTGAAGACCCTGAAGTTGCGCAAAAAACAGCGCAGGCCCTCAGTAATCTTCTAAATACAGAAACGAAGACAAAGCCTAAACAGTAGTCTCTTCTCCAGCTTCCTCTTCTTCACTTGTAATCAATACGGACACAGGTAATTTAAATGAGTTCTTATATATGACGTATGAGCCTGTTACGACTGTTGGTATTAAAATAATCAAACCAAGTCCTAACGGAATAGCTGCAATTATATAGATAAAAATCCACAGAATGAGATGAAACACATAAGTTAAGAAATTTTTTTTACAACCACTAAGGGCCAACAGAAGTGATTCCTTAACACTTAAATCATGTAGAGTGACAATAACAATAGAGCAGCTATAGACGTACAGCATCGCCATACATACTAAAGCCGTTACTAGTGAAACAATTACCGTTAACCCCGCTAGAACCACTCCAATTGGCTGATTCAAGGCGGCCATCAAAGTTTCCTGATTACTTACTCCAATCGCGGCAAAGGTTCCACCAAGAATCAATAGAGGAAAGATCAATAAGAGACCAACTCCGCAAAGAATCAATACAATTTTTAAGTAGTCCCACATTCTTCTGCGAAAACTGCTAAAAAAATCTTCGATGTAAACATCGTGCCCTTGATCTGCTTTATAAGCACAAAAGGCATACCCTCCAGCGAAAATAGCACCAATAGGAATGTTTAAAATCCCAAGGATAGGGATAACTCCAACAATCATCGAGACAACAAAAGCGATGATGAAGAACATAAAGAACATCCAGTACTGTTTTTTTGTCAGACTCAATGTCTCTTTAATCCAGTCGACTGCTTTCCCAATACTATTACTTACTACGATTTCTTCGTAATCCATTTTCTCTCCCTATCTCATTCAATTTTAAGATATTATACAATACATGTTCACCTTCTTACGTATTAATATAAATTAATCCTAATATCAGTTATTTAGACTGCACAATCCTTGTACTAAAAGCCACTTAAATCTAGAAAGTAATGGACGAAGCCTCACTTATTTGATAACAAACTGCAATAATTTTAGGAGCATCAAAAGTGGACAAGCCATACACAGAAGATTTTGAGTATACTCACAAAAATCCATACCATGACAAATTAACAGAATTTGACGAATTCGTTCTTCGCGATCACGAAGCTGAAGAGCATAAAGGGCTTTGGAACAAAGAGATCTTCAAAAGAGATGCACCACTTTGTCTCGAGATTGGAAGTGGTTACGGTCACTTCATGCTTGATTATTGTGAGAAGTATCCAACTGATAACTTCGTTGGTCTTGATTACCGCTTTAAAAGAAGCTACGCGCTTGCAAAGAAACTAGCCCGTCACCCATATCAGAACTTTCGCTACTTGAGAGCGAAGGGAGAAAGAATCGAGTTCATGTTCGCTGAAAATGAACTTGATAAATTATTCTACTTCTTTCCAGATCCATGGCCAAAGAAGAGACACATGAAAAAAAGACTATTCCAAAAGAACTTCCTAGAGAGAGCTTATAAGGTTCTTAAGCCAGGTGGTTACTTCTTCATTAAAACTGATCACGATGGATATGGTGAGTGGATGAAGGAGATTATTGAAGATCAAGATCTCTTTGAAGTAGAGCTAATGACAACAGATCTTTGGAATGAGCCGGAAGATAACTTCCTTAAAACTTTCAAAACTAAATTTGAAAAGATATTCCTAGAACAAGGTATCAATATTAAGGCTTTTATCTTAAAATCAAAGAAGAGCTCTTAAGTACAAAAAATTCAGGTAATATGTCGCTACAAAACTTGCGTGAGAAAATCGTTAACGAAATTCCCATCTCGGAGTTAATCTCTCGATATGGGATCAATCTAACTAGAAAACCTTCTGGCTATGTTGGCGTATGTCCTTTTCACGGAGACACAAATCCATCAATGTCTGTTTCTGACGACAAGAGAATCTACAAATGCTTTGCCTGTGGAGCAGGTACGACCCACTTTGATTTTGTCATGAATCTTCACAACCTAAGTTTTGTTGAAGCATTAAAAGATATAAGTGAGAAATTTGGGATCGATTTCGAATCATTTACAGAAAAAACTGAGAAGTCCCAAAAAGTTATCTACGCAGAAAAAATCCTCAAGGCATCAAGTGAGGTCTTTTACAAAATTGGCCAATCTTCCTGCGAGCCATTTAAAGAGTTTGTTCAGCAAAGAAACCTCTCTCAAGAAATTGTCGAGCTCTACAAACTTGGATTCGCACCCAAGAAAAATACTGTTATAGACTATATCTCATCACTCCCAAAAAAAGCTCAAGATGAGGTCCTAGCTGTCAGTCAAGAAATCGGACTCATTAAATATAGCGATAGAAATAAGTCCCAATATGATACCTTTCGCGACCGTATTATCTTTCCAATCTGGGACCATTACGGGAAAGTGATTGGCTACACAAGTCGCTCGATCCATAAGGATCAGATGCCTAAATACCTTAATTCAGGTGAATCTTTCATCTTTAACAAGCGTAACCTATTGTATGGTCTTCATCTTGCAAAACCTTTCATTAGAAAGCGAGATGCCGTCATTCTCGTTGAAGGGAATATGGATCAAATTACGATGTTTAGAAAAGGTTATGAACATTCAGTTGCTATAATGGGAACCGCACTTGGAGACAATTCTCTGCGCGCACTGAAGTCACTTACTCATAACGTCTACCTCGGACTTGATGGAGATGACGCTGGATTTAATGCATCTGTGCGAATCAATAAGCAGCTATTACAAAATGGAATCATTCCAAATTATATCGATTTTGCACCTCATAAAGATCCAGATGATTTTTTAAATAATGAAGGCGCTGTCGCTCTTCAAAACAGAATTGACGACTCAAAAGCATTTATTGATGTACTCTTTGAAAAGCTTCTACCTGAAACAGGACTCGATATTGTCGACACAAAGCTAAAAATCCTCGATCAAGCTTTTGAAATTGTCGCTCCATTAAAAACAGACCTTCGCGCGACAGAGAGATTAATGAAGTGGGCCCAAAAGCTTGGACTTAAATCTGCTTCAGAAAAAATTATCGAAAGCTATGAAAACTTCTTAGGAAATAATCGCGAATACCCTACAGCAGCACCGCAACCAACCGATGAGGAAGCTAGAATTCACGAAGAAATGATGGCCTTCAATGAGCAAGAACTCTATGCAAGAGAAGTGCCAAATGGCCCTGAAACCTTATCAAAAGTGGAAGAAACTTTGATTATCGCTTTAATTGAGCATCCTGACTGTCTGGAGCATGAGCAAATGAGCGATTTACTTGATTTTATGGGCTCTGATAGGGTAAAACAATATATTCTTAAACTGCGAGAAATCATTTTTGAAATTGATCAGAAAGAGTTTAAGAACTTTGCAGTTAATATCGCAAAAGAGTTTGGCCTCGAAGATGTTGCGCTTAAAGGTGTTAATAAATCACAAGACTTCTCAATTGAAAAAGATACTGCAAAAAAGATTTTAATCGATCTTGAAAAAAAATTGATAAAGGAAACATTAAAAGAAAAAAAAGAACTTCTAAAAACAAAGAGACAGTATGTCCAAACTGAAGAAGAACTCTCTCAACTTTTAATGGAAATCCATCAAATAGAAAAGAAACTGTACAGTTTAAATAATCCGAAAGGACCCCTGTAAAAAGGGCTTAAGATCTTAGGAGTGAATACCATGTCAAGCGCTATGACATTTTTAAAATCGAGAGATTTTTTAAAACTTCTGGAAAAAGGAAGAGACAACTCTTACCTAACACCAGAAGAAATTAACGATGCTATACCTGCAAGCATTATCGATCCAGAACTTGTCGACGAAATCATGCTTGCCCTCCAAGAAGCGCAAGTTGATGTACAAGAAGATGTATTTGAAGAAGAAGATGACGGGATCAAACTAGACGGAACTGAAGTAATTGAAGAAACTCTATCAAAAGAAGAAAGAGCAGAACTCAAGTCCGCATCAACAGATCCAGTTAAACTTTATTTAAAAAGAATGGGTTCAGTCGCTCTTCTTACAAGAGAAGGCGAAGTTGTTATTGCTAAAGAAATTGAAGACGGAGAGAGAGAGATTATTCTTTCATCTCTAAAATCAGCTCACGCTCTAGAAGAAATCGTAAAACTTAAAGAGAAAATTGAGTCTTTAGAAAGCCACACTGAATTTGTTAGAGATCTTGTAAGAGGTCTTGATGAAGAATCATCACAGAAAGAAGTTGATAAAGTAAGAGATCAAATCTTTGCAATTTGTGACAGAGTACAAAAACTATTAAGCGAAATTATCGATGAAGATGGAACGCTTAAAAAACTTACTGCTGAACAATCAAAGAACATGAATGATCTTTCTGAGCAACTTGCTGACCTGACTTTCAATAGAAAGATCATCAACAGCTTCGTTGAGCCAGTAAAGAGATACTACCTACAATTCAAAGATCTTTATGAGCAACAAGACAGAATCTTCAAATTCCTAGAAGTTGAAGACTATGAGCAGTACAAGCTTCTTTACGATAAGATTATGGAAGACGATGCTTTCAAGCGTTCTCTTGCAAAAGATCTTTTCACGACAGATGCTAAAATTGAGCAACTAGTTAGAAACCAAGAAGATATTCTAAGAAAACTAAGAAGAATTTCTATTGAAGCTGGAATGAGCTTTGAAGATATCGAGACTGTTTACAAGATTATCCTTAAAGGTGAAGAGAAGGCCGATAGAGCGAAAGCTCAACTTGTAGAAGCTAACTTAAGACTTGTTGTTTCGATTGCTAAGAAATACACAAACAGAGGACTTCAGTTCCTAGACCTTATTCAAGAAGGAAACATCGGTTTAATGAAAGCCGTTGATAAATTCGAATACCGTCGTGGTTACAAATTCTCTACTTATGCAACATGGTGGATTAGACAGGCAATTACAAGAGCAATCGCTGACCAAGCAAGAACAATCCGTATTCCTGTTCACATGATTGAAACTATCAACAAGATGGTTAGAACTCAAAGACAACTTATCCAAGAACTTGGTAGAGAGCCTACTCCGGAAGAAATTGCAGAGAAAATGGAAATGCCAGTTGATAAAGTTAAAAAAGTTCAAAAAATCTCGAAAGAGCCAATCTCTCTTGAAACACCAATCGGTGAAGAAGAAGATTCATCTCTTGGAGATTTCATTGAAGATAAGAAGATCATCTCTCCTGCTGATGCAGTTATGAGTATCACTCTTTCGGAGCAAACGAGAGCTGTGCTATCTACTCTAACTCCAAGAGAAGAGAAAGTTCTAAGAATGCGTTTTGGTATTGGTGAAAAGTCAGACCATACTCTTGAGGAAGTTGGTCAAGATTTCTTCGTTACGAGAGAGCGTATTAGACAGATCGAGGCTAAGGCCCTAAGAAAACTTAGACACCCATCGCGTGCTAAGATGCTTAAGTCTTACCTAGATAAAAACTAAATCTCATTAACTAAAAGCGCCCAATGGGCGCTTTTTTTTTGCCATAAAAACTATTTCACTCAATTACTAAGTTTAATATGTTCCTAATATAATTTTCAGGAATTTTCGTATATAATAGAAGCTTTAATATCACTAAATAAACGAGCTTATTATTAGTACAAATACAGATTTCTTTTCACCAATTATTATTCAAAAAGCGAAGAGACTTCTTCAACAAGGAAGAGTCTCTCTGTCTTTTCAAAAAGGTGATATGGATGGCTTCTTAATCGCTACAGGTATTGTAAAAGATAATAAGACACACGAATCTAAAATCGTTTATAAAAAGAGACTAGAAGGCACTGAAGAAGGTCCTCTATCTACTAATTGCGATTGTACGGAATGGCATGAAGGAACGCATTGTCAGCATACGGCAGCGATTTTTCTCCACTACCAATCGATGAAGGGGACTAAGCAAGATGATGGAAGTATTCTTCCATTCGTAGGAACGACGGGAGTTCACCCAACAAAGTACTCAACGATTATCAATGGCCCAAATGATCTTGAGAACACTCCCCTTTCTCCAATGTATTCAACTCTTCGCTATACCTTAACAACAAAGAAAACGATTGATTTTCCTATTCCACAAAATTTTACGGGAAAGATCATCATTAATATCTGTCCAAATAAAGAGTTTTCAACAGACTTTCAAGATGATGTTAAACAAAGTGTTAAGTACTACTTCAAACTTGATGACAAAATATATAAGAAAATATCTATTTTAGAGAATTTGTATCTATTTAACTGGGAAACAGGAGATGCATATTTTTTAACTTCCGACATTAAAGAATTTTTTTCTACAGTTCGTGCAAATATATACACTCTATCTATAGATGATCTTCTAAATCTCTCACTTGATAGTCGTTGTGCAGATAAATTTGAATATCAAATTGAAGACCAGGAAATAGATTTCAAAGAAATCGAAGAGCCTCAACTTCGTGTTTATATCTCAACAAGTGATCGTAAGGGATATAGTAACTTTGCCTTTGATTATTATAACAAAAAAGAAAATAGAACGAGACCTCCACTATTTCTCACTCAATTAACATTTGATGGTGGCTCTCTCGATATTTTCAGAAAGAAATCTGAGTCATATTCTTTCCTTCAGGAAGTTGCAAGCTTCTTTGAAATTGAATCTGATTCATATAAAAAAGTTCTTTCAGGAAAATCAAAGAAGAATATGTGGATCAGAGCTATCTCAAATCTAGCAGATCGAGACTACACTCTCACATTCGATCATGAAAATAAATCTCTCTATAAATATGAGAACAACCTTCAAAAATTAATATTCAACCTTATGGTAAACAATTTTGGTGAACAGTTCTTTAGATATTCATATTATTACAAAGATACAAATGAGCTAATCTATCAAGTCTCGATGAATACAATAGTAACTGGACTTTCTAAATTTTATACCGCAACTGCTCCTTATGGAGTTCAAGTTTTCTATAACAAAGCTGAACTTAGTAGCTGGAGTTCTAGAATCCGCTTTGAACGAAAGCAAATTGGACGTAGTGGCTGGTTTGATCTTGAACTTGAAATATCTGAAGATGATATGGAGATTCTCAATAACGCAGATATTGAAAATAATATTGCCATCACGAAGAATGGTGTCGTTCTCCTAACACAAGAACAAAAAGATCTTTTAAAGTTTGTTACCAAATATACAAAACTTGAAACGAAGGAAGAAATTAACGAAGGTCGCTTCAAAAAATTTATTCTTCCATTTAATCGAGCGAGAGTATTTGAGCTTTTCGAACTTAAAAAACTTGGACTTGAAGGAGCACTAACTCCTGAAGAAATTGAGCTTTGTGAGAGACTTCAAAATCTTGAAACAATGCCTCAGTACGACATGCCTGCAGAATTTAATGCAGAATTACGTCCATACCAAAAGACCGGTTACAACTGGCTGAGATTTCTTTATGAGAATAAGCTTGGAGCCTGCCTTGCTGATGACATGGGTCTTGGTAAGACGATACAAACGATCTGCTTCCTACAAAGTATTCAAGACAAGATTGGCCGAGTTCTTATCGTATGTCCTGTTTCTATTTTACTTAACTGGGAAAATGAATTTAAAAAATTCTCAAATATGGATGTTCATATCTTTCATGGGATGAATAGAGAAATTCCAAAAGATAAGAAAGTTATTCTTACGAGTTATGGTATTTTAAAGAAAGAATTAGATACTTTCTTCGAAGAAGAAAACTTTGATGTCTTCATCATGGATGAGGTTCAACACTTAAAGAATATCCGCTCTCTTGGTGCGTACAGTGCTAGGAAGATCAAAGCAGACTTTAGAATCTGCTTAACAGGTACACCTGTTGAGAACGATCTTGCAGAATTTTTTAATATTCTTGACCTCGCAATTCCTGGTCTATGGGGAGACTTGAGATTTTTAAGATCCACTTCGACTCCAAAAAGTAGAGTATTTGCAAGAAAGACATCTGCACCATTTATTCTAAGACGTACAAAGAACCAGGTTTTAACAGATCTTCCGCCTAAGATTGAAAACAATGTTTACCTCGGATTTAACGACCAGGAACAAAACTTCTACACAGATAAACTTAAGAGTATTAAGTCTAAAATTACAAATTCTCCTAAACAAAAGAAGTACGGTGAAATTCTTAAGGGTCTTCTCGAGCTTCGCCAAAGCTGTTTATGGCAAAGTCATGACAATAATTCAACAAGGCACTATAAACATCTAGAGTCGACTAAAATTGAATTTCTCATGGAAAATATTGAGCAAATTCTTGAGGAAGGTCACCAAGCAATTATCTTCTCTCAGTTCACAACTTACCTTGATATTATTGAGACGGCGTTTAATGAGAAATGCTGGAAGTACTCTCGCATTGATGGATCCCAGAGCGTAAAGAAGAGACAAAAGTCAGTGGACGCATTCCAATCAGGAGAAACTCCTCTATTTTTAATTTCACTTAAGGCCGGGGGTGTTGGTTTAAACTTAACTGCAGCAAGTTACGTTTTCATTATGGACCCTTGGTGGAATCCAGCCGTTGAAAGCCAGGCTATCGACAGAGCATATCGTATTGGACAACAAAATAAACTTACCGTTTTTAGGCCTATTATTAAGGGTACTGTTGAAGAAAAAGTTCTAAAACTACAAGATATGAAGCGTGAACTCTTCAAGGAACTTCTCCCTGATGATGATGAAAGTCTATTCACAGGAAAGTTAACTATGAAAGATTTCGAGGACTTATTCAATTAACTCAAGAAATCTCGCCTAGTATCCGACAGGTTTACTATGTTAAAACTTTTTCTACTTTCTTTAACTAGTTTTGTATTTGCTCGTGATATTGATATCCAAAAACAAGTCACCGACATACTAGCTGGCCCGCAACCAGAGTGTATTAGTTGCCTTGAATCAGCCTATCGAGCAGTAAATCCCTTATGTGAAAATGGTCTGGATGACTCGTGGAAAGCTAATTGCGACAAACTTTTTGACGCTGGAATACCAAAAGATGCACTAGAGTTTACACTTAAAACTTTTAATAAAAATCTCCATAAGTTTAAATCTAATAAATGCTTCAAATGGGGGGAACCTAAAAATCACTACTCATTTGCGAGAACAAATGAGGCTGAGTTTAAAAACAAAGTTAAAGATGGAATTGCTAATAAATGTCAGATTGTTATCAACGATACTCGTGAGAAACAAATGCAGTATCGTGGAACGATGTACTATATCGACCTTTGCGAAGGAAGTGAGCCTAAAGTCATCAAGACTTACTTTAATATGGGAACCGGTACATACACCAATAACTTTGCAAATGTTTCAGGAAAAAAATCTACTGTTCTTGGTGCGTTCTTAACTAACTACCAAGTTTTTGATTATCAACCAGGAAATGTTAAGTATCAAAATCTCCGCTCTTTTATCAAAACAAAAATTGGAAAAAACTATGCCCACGGAGTGCAACTGTTTGGACTACAAAAAACAAATAATAATGCTTCAAATGATATGAAGTATCTTCATGTCTCTCCATACCGTTCGAGTTGGGGTTGTCCGTCTATTGATCAAAAAAATTATTGGATGATCGAAGAGCTCGCCAAGAATGGTCCATCCCTATTGGTTAATTATGGAGAAAAAAGTAAAATGGAAGACATAAACAAGTGCTCAGAGGATTAATGATGAAATATCTAATTGTATTACTATTTAATTTTCTATGTTTCGCTGAATGTCTTTCTTTTAAGGTGCAAAAGCTTGATTCTTTTGAAATTGATCTTAAAGACAAGAAAGAGCTCTCTTTAATAAAAATACAAATTGATGGGAAAAAAATTGAAGGTTGGTTTTTCTGCGCCCTTACAAGATCAAAATACTCTTGCAAGGGAGATGATGATAGTGGGGAATTTAGTATACAGAAGAAAAAAGACGGAAGTTCACTTCTTGAAATTAAACATCTAAAAGTTGGACAACCAGACGGTCTTTCCTACACATTTCAAAACACGCGAGAAAAATACCGTGGACGCAGCTGTAACTAATCTAGTAGGTAACTTGCTATTTCAATCTCTCGCTCTTTTCCCCAAATAAATGGAGCTTTGTATTTAATCTGATTAAGGAGGGTAACCTCTCCTCCCTCAGACATAGTCTTAATACCACGCGAATGACAAATCACTATCCCTGCAGCAATGTCCCAAATATTCTTATTTCTTTTTGAAATTACAACATCACAGGCTCCTCCAGCGAGAAGACCAAGCTTATAAGCAATACTACCCATAGGAGTTAAGCTAATTTGCTCATTTCTTTCATGATCGACAAGATTCTTCTCCCATTCACTTCGAGATACCATGACATGGATAGTTGGAGGCACAACAGTTCGAGGCTCAATTGAAATGTGAAGATCACTAGAAATTTCAAAACCTGTAAATGGATTATAAATCCAGCCATAATTTTTTGGATCATTAATATCAGCAGAGTTTAGAATGGCAAGAGATACAGCACACTCGCCATAACCTTTTACAAACTCTCGCGTTCCATCGATCGGATCGAGAACAATGACTGGAAACTTAAATTCTTCAGGATTTTCTTCACTGTAAAAATTTAAGTACCCATGTCTCTTTGAAAAAATCTCTTGTGTTTTTTCTGAAACAAAAATATCAAATTCAGTCACAGGAGACTTATCGGACTTGATTTCAATTTTAAGATCACGACTTCTAAGCTCGTGAAGTTTCTTGTAGATTTCTTTCTTTAGTTCTTCTAATTCAATTCTATACATTTATGATACCAGGATAAAATTTTTATACTCACCAATTCTTATATTTGTAAGATATTCAATAAAGTCACTCAATATCACTCGCGTATCTTTAATTGAGATATCAAGAGGAAGAGAGAGAATATCAATTTCATTTGTATTCTCTAGTATCCATTTTTCCATCACTTTTGGATGTGTTCCTCCAAAAGCACGAAGCCCCCAAATACGAGAATAGTGAAACTCCTCAGTTTGAAAGTCTTTCCCATGATATAATTTTGTAAATGCTTCTGTTTTCTTGCTCATCACCTGCTCTTGTCTGGCCCAACCGTAATGATAAATATGGGCATCGATCTTAAAGCATTTGATTTTAGAATCATCATGATTTCTAAATCCTTGAGCATCCAACCAACTCTTAATTCCAACTTTGTTACGAATTAGTCTTATTTCATGGCGGTATGTTTTCTTAGTTACCTTAACGATATTAGTGTTGCCATAAAAGTGATGATAGTTAAAAACCAACCCGTTTATAGATTTATCGGCTTCCAGTTTACGAATTCCCGCCCTAATGCTTTCATAGTCTTTTTCATGTAGACATTCATCACCTTGGATATAAATTCCATAATCTCCAGTGATGGCATCAAGAGCGATATTTGTTTGTTCAGAAAGAATTAGTCCCTGTTTTTGAATTTCGGGATTCCAGTATGATTTTAAAAATACATATTTACTATCAGAAAATTTATTCGTGAGATACTCATAAGTACCATCATCTTTAGTACAAGCTTCATCTTCAAAACCAACATTAATAACCACTTCGTCACACAACGGTGCTATAGACTCAATCGCCTCAGTAAAGGGGTAACCTAAGCTCAAACCATTTTTAATAAATGTGAAACCGGAAACTTTCATTTATATATCCTTCTTTATTTGCTCGAAAACATTTTCAGGAGTTGTCATTGACATGCAAATCATCGATTCACATGTTGATAGTCCACAGTAATGAGCTGTTTGAGTACGACACTCAAGTCCCTCGATATAAAAATAAGGGTGCTTCGCCTGAGAATATGGATGCCACTCATTAGGTGGTTCGGGACCAAACAAAGTATATGATTTGATCCCACTGGCGATAGCAATATGTTTCAAACCTGTATCATTACCAATATATAACTTTGATTGATGAAAATAATTTGGAAGTTTAGAAAGATCAACTCTTACAATCTCTAAACTGTTCTCTTTATCAAGTATGTTTAACTTTTCCTCTATTCTCTTATCTTCAGCAGAGTTTGAAAGTGGTACAGATATTTCCACTTCAGGGAAGCCATTTTTTATCAGATGAGCGAGAGCTACATAATTTTCAAGACTCCACATCTTAGTTTCTCTGGTTGCAACAACTCCAAGTATTACTCGCGCTTTTTGAGCTCCACTTAAGTTTTTAAATGAAGGTTCAAAATTTAAGTAACTCGGCACCATGCCATTTTTACCAAGATATGTATAAGCTCCATCGAGATCTCTTTGGATCAGTGGCTTAATCATTCCCTGATCTAAAACCTCACCTTTTCTTTCGTGATGATTATGGAATGTATAATTGAAACCAAGAATATATTTAAAAAAAGTAAAAAATTTCTTGGTTCGTCCACTCAAGTGCATTTCATGGACGTGATCAATTTTAAGCTCTTTTAGTATTCGATAAAATTTAACGTAATCAGAAATACTTTCAATAGATAGAGGAATAATTCCATCTGCATCAGTCTTTATTTCTTCGTATAATTTTGCCGTCCAGCCCCGAACGCCATAATAAATTTTACTATTTGGATAAATTGAACGAAGATAAGAGATAGTAGACAGACCCATAACCGAGTCACCGAGTGCTCGATATTTAACAACTAAGATTGTGGGTGAATCGTTTTTCATAAAGGCCTATCAATGATTAAGATTTCTGCTGCCATTATAACGTTTAATGAAGAACACAACATTGAGCGCTGCATAAAATCAGTAATGGACGTTGTTGATGAAATAGTTGTTATTGACTCGTTCTCAACAGATAAGACAAAAGAAATATGTCTTCAATATAAGACTAAATTTATCGAAAATCCATTCGCGGGGCATATTCAACAAAAGAACTTTGCTCTCTCTCAAACGACTCACGATATTGTTCTTTCCCTTGATGCCGACGAGGCCCTTGACGACAAACTTAGAGAACAAATTACTGCCCTTAAGTCTAACTTTACCAAAGATGGTTACTTCTTTAATCGTCTCACAAACTATAATGGCCAATGGATCTACCACTGTGGATGGTATCCAGATAAGAAGCTGAGACTTTTCAATAAACACAAAGCAAAGTGGGCCGGAGTAAATCCCCATGATATTATCGAAATGTCAGAAGGTACATCAACCCAATATATAAGTGGAAATCTTCTCCACTATAGCTATGATTCAATTACAGATCATATTAACCAAACAAATAAATTTACAACAATTGCAGCAAAAGAAGCATACAATCGTGGTGTTCGTTCAAGTGTTTTCAAAATAGTCTCTCGTCCGATACTCAAATTTTTTAAAGACTACTTTCTTAAGCGTGGATTTCTCGATGGAAGATATGGCTTTATCATCTGTTGTATTAATTCTCTTTCCGCACTACTAAAGTTCTCGAAGATTTATGACTTACAAACTCAGAGGAGAATAGATTGAAAATTGTTTTCTATCATCATGCACCTCTTCCTGTGAAAACTTATGGTGGAACAGAAAGAATTATGTTTTGGCACATGAAGGAGCTTGCAAGTCTCGGTCATCAGGTTATCTTACTAGGTCACCCAGAATCAAATGTTAAAGAGTATGGAATAAAACTTATTCCTCTAGATAAATCTATAATTAGAAATGGATGGGAAAAACTAATTCCAAGAGATGCAGATATTATTCATTTACAAATCAGTTACCAAATCCCTAAAGAAATTATCGACATACCACAGGTTTGCACAATTCATGGAAACGGACAGCCTGGCGAAATTTTTCATAAAAATGCTGTCTTTGTTTCAAAGGCACATGCCAAACTTCATAGTTCAGAATCATTTGTCTACAATGCCATTGACTTTGATGAATACCCTCGCCCAAAACACTTACACAAATCAAGCGAAAATCTACTGTTTCTTGCAAAAGCTTCATGGAGTGTGAAAAACCTTAAAGACTGCAAGACTGCTGCAATCAATTCAAAAAAGCATCTCCACATTGCAGGCGGAAGGTCATTTAGTTTTTCAAAGTATATTCATAATCATGGGTTAATTGGTGGCGAAGAAAAATTAAAACTTATTCGCAAATGCGATGCACTTCTATTTCCTGTACGCTGGCATGAACCATTTGGTTTAGCGATGATTGAATCAATGTCACAGGGTCTTCCTGTTATTGGCTCACAATATGGAAGTCTTCCAGAAGTTATTGGTCCTGCAGGTATTGCTTGCAAGAACAGGCAAGATTTTTTAGAGGCCGTTAATGATTTTAATTTTAGTTTGAGCGCCAAGCAAATTATAGAATATGCTCAAAGCAAATTTGCAATCTCTGGTTATACAAAATCATACTTGAAGCTATATGAAAAAGTTATTTCAGGACAATCTCTAAACGAATCAAATCCATTCTATAGTTTAGAAAAAAGAGCAGAAGAACTTCTACCTTTTTAACGGATATGATAGACCATATCCATTTTAAAGGTCTTCTCTTGTTCCAAATCGATTATCCCCTCCTTCATCATAATATCTCCTGTTGTGTCTGTCGCATCAGTGACTCCAAATGAAGGGGTAATTTGTACAAAATTCGCACCTGGAAATGATCTAAAAGAAATATAAGGTACACTTTCAAAATTAATAGCAATCGATTTTTCACTAACACGATTTTTAAGTGCCACAGATGAAGACGAGAGATCGCGAAAAATAAGTTCTCCATGTTTAAAAAGATCATAATTAAAATTAATCTTTCGATCACTTAAAACTTTCTTATTATCAACATGCTCAAAGTTTACTAAATCATTATCAAGATTATACGCTCCCCTCTCTTCACGATTTGAAAACTCCAGGTAGTAATCCTCAAGTGCTTCAACAGCAAGCGGAACATTAAAAACAGTTCCATATCCTATAGAAAAGAGCATCTCCTTCTTATCCATATTTTTCACTTCTATTGAAACTGAAAGCTTCGGTCCATAAACTTTAAAAGTAATGACAAGGTTAAACATGAACGGGTAACAAAGAAGAGTATCCTGATCGTGAGAGAGGCTAAGTGAAACTTGATCTTTCATCTGACTTTTAACATGGAACTTCATGTCTTTTGCAAAACCATTTTTTTGCATCTGATGGTACTTACGACCAATGCGATACTTATCATCTTTAAGTTTTCCAACTACAGGGAAGCAAAATAGCGATGAGATTGGAGAAATGGCTTTCTTTTCCTGCCAGATATACTCTACGCGGGATTCGAGATCGAATAGACTTTTTAGCTCAGCACCCACTAAGGAGATTGTTGCGCTAATAAATTCACTTTCAATAGTAATTAAAGATGAGTCATCCACCATTTCATTATATCGAAGATTTATTAAAAATCACACACTTACTATTTTACCCCTGTCGTTACCCGAGTTCCATCATCAGTTAATTGAATTTAAAAGCTTGATTTCACATGGAGTATCCCACCCTGGGTCACAAAGTGACATTCCGGCCTGAGCCAAATTCGCATTTTTTGCGTACTGAAATTATATTCGCCCCAGATGAACAACATGAGTGAGGAAATAATGAGTACATTAAATATCGTAGAACTTAATACAAGAACATTTGCTAATACAAAAGAACAAGCAAACCCAGTGAAAAGCTTCTTACATGATATTCGCTCACCTCTTCAAGCTCTACAAGCACTAGTATCAGTTCAGAGTTTATCGGATGAAGAAAGAAATTCAATGTACGAGTCTTGTATGAAAAGGATCGCTTCATTGACTGGTCAAAAAAATGAAGAAAAGAGGTCAGAAGAAAAAGAGGTTTGCATTGCAAACTTATTCAATTCAATCAAAAAGCAAAAAGAACTGGAGCTAGGATGTCAGATTTCAACAAGTGCAAATCTTCTAAACCCGTGGCTAAAACTTCCTCTCTCGACTTCAGAGATTGAGAATATACTTTCAAATCTTATCAATAATTCAATTAACGCTTCTAGTAGAAATATTTCGATTAAAGCTAGATTACATAAGAATTTTTTAAAAATTGAGGTTATCGATACTGGAAAAGGCATCGAAGCAAGCAAAATATCTAAAATTGGACAAGTTGGACAAACATACACAGAAGGAGGACAAGGCCTAGGACTAACAAACACAATTAAACTTTTAAAAAGCATCGGCGGAGATCTTTCATGCCGATCAATTCCCAATGTTATAACTCAATTCACAATTTCCATTCCCCTTTAATCCCACCAAATTTTCTTTTAAGTGAGGGTTGTTAAAAACAACCTTCACTTTCTTTTTTACCACTTTCCTTGTAAAATAAGGCTTTGAAATCCCCTTTAAATCAGCATGGAAAGAATATGAAAGTAATTGAGCATATCTCAAAGTCAAACGGCACTCTTTTTAGTTTTGAAATTGTACCTCCACCAAGAGGAAAGACTATTACTGCAGTAACAGATGTAGTTGAAACTCTACTTCCACATAATCCTTCATGGATTGATGTAACTGCCCACCCCGCTGGCGCATACTATAATGAAAGACCAGATGGAACAATTGAAAGGAAAATCTATAAGAAGCGCCCAGGAACTATTGGGATCTGTGGTGTTATTCAAAATAGATTTCGTGTTGATACTGTAACCCACTTACTAACTCAGGGGTTTACGAAAGAAGAAACAGAAGACGCCATGATCGAACTTAACTTTCTTGGTATTCACAACGTTCTTGCTCTTCGTGGAGATGGTCTTAACTATAATAAGCAATACGACAAGTCTCGCTCGGTAAATCATTATGCCATCGATCTTGTTAAACAAATCAATGACGTAAAAAATGGAAGATTTCTTGATGAACTTTCACAGTCACTTCCGCTAGACTTCGGTGTTGGTGTTGCTGGTTACCCAGAAAAACATTTTGAAGCCCCAAGTCTTAAACTAGATATTCAACACCTCAAAGATAAAGTTGATGCTGGTGCTGATTATATCGCGACACAGATGTTCTTTAAGAATGAAAAATATTTTCAATTTGTTGAACTATGTAGACAGGCCGGAATTCAAGTGCCAATCGTCCCAGGAATTAAAGTTATAAAAAACCTGAAGCAGTTCAACTCTGTCCCAAGTAATTTCTATGTTGATTTCCCAGATGAGTTCGTAGAAGAAGCACATGCGAACCCTAAACACGTCGAAGAAATTGGAATAAATTTCGCGATTAAACAATGTGAAGAACTAGTGAATGCTAAAGTCCCATCCCTACACTTCTACGTTATGAATGATGCAAAAAGTGTAGCTCAAGTAGTAAAGAAGTTTTTTTAAATGAGTATTAAAAAAGAATTAGAAAATTTGGTAAAGTCTCAAATTGTTTTCCTTGATGGAGCAATGGGGACAATGATTCAACAATATAAATTAGAAGAAAAGGATTTTAGAGGAGAACGTTTCAAAAATTCAAAGATTGACCTAAAAGGAAATAATGATCTTTTAAACATCACTCGTCCTGAAATTATTAAAGAGATTCATACGAAGTATCTTCGTGCTGGTTCAAATATAATCGAAACAAATACTTTTTCAGGGACAAAAATCGCACAAGCAGATTATGAGCTTGAAGATGCTGTATATGATATCAATTTTCAAGCAGCAAAGATTGCGAAAGAAGCATGTATTGATTTTAAAAAAGAAAATCCAAGTCATACCTGCTATGTTGCAGGCGCTTTAGGTCCAACAAATAAGACAGCTTCAATTTCTCCAGATGTTAATAATCCAGCTTTCCGAGGAGTTACTTTTGATGAGCTCGTTGAAAATTACTATTTTCAAACAAAAGGTCTTGTTGATGGTGGCGCAGACATTCTAATCGCAGAAACAACTTTTGATACACTAAATTTAAAAGCTGCTATTTTTGCAATGAATAAGTATCTCGAAGAATATAATCTAGATATTCCAGTGATGCTCTCTGTAACTATTACTGATGCTTCTGGTAGAACACTGTCTGGTCAGACTGTTGAGGCATTTTGGAATTCAGTTGCTCACGCTAAACCATTTAGTGTTGGTATTAACTGTGCGCTTGGTGCTCAGGAGATGAGACCTTATATCGAAGAACTCTCAAAAATTTCGAATTGCTATATTAGCTGTTATCCAAATGCAGGACTTCCTAACCCTCTAAGTGAAACTGGTTATGATGAGACACCTGCACAAACAGCAAGCTTTCTTGAGGAATTTGCAACAAGTGAGCTTATAAATATTGTTGGCGGATGCTGTGGAACAACTCCAGATCATATCGCATCAATTGTTAAACACCTCAAAGATATTAAGCCTCGAAAAATTGGAACAATAAAAGAAGAATTAAAGTTATCAGGCCTAGAGCCTCTCAACCTGAGTTCTTCAGGTGATCGTCCATTTATTATGGTTGGAGAAAGAACGAACGTCACAGGTTCACCTCGCTTTGCCAAACTTATCAAAGAAGGAAATTTTGATGAGGCCCTAAACGTCGCCAGACAGCAAGTTGAAAATGGTGCAAATATTATTGACATCAATTTTGACGAAGGTCTTCTTGATTCAAAAGCATGCATGATTCAATTTTTAAACCTAATTGCTTCTGAGCCAGATATTTGCAAAGTTCCAATCATGATCGATTCTTCAAAATGGGAAGTTATCGAAGCGGGACTAAAATGTATCCAAGGTAAAGGTATCGTGAATTCAATCTCACTAAAAGAGGGAGAAGAAGCGTTCAAGGCCCATGCAAAACTTATTAAAGAATATGGTGCTGCTACTGTAGTTATGGCCTTTGATGAAGAGGGGCAAGCAGCAACACAAGCAGACAAAGTTCGAATTTGCCAACGTGCATATAAAATTCTCGTAGAAGATGTTGGATTTAATCCACATGATATTATTTTTGATCCTAATATTTTAACCGTTGGAACAGGGATCGAAGAACATAATAACTACGCAGTCGACTTCATCGAAGCCGTCCGTGAAATTAAGGCGACATGTCCGGGAGCTTTAACATCAGGAGGAGTCTCAAATGTTTCTTTCTCGTTTAGAGGAAATAATGTTGTAAGAGAGGCCATGCATAGTTCATTTCTATACTATGCAATTCAAGCGGGGCTAGACATGGGGATCGTCAATGCAGGGATGCTTGAGATCTACGAGAATATTGAACCCACACTAAAAGAAAAAATCGAGGATGTACTTCTTAACAAACATCCTGATGCGACCGAAGCCCTTATTGATTATGCTGAAAGGTTTAAAGGTATACAGGGGAAGAAAAAAGAAGATGATCTTTCATGGAGACAATCTTCTCTTCAAGAGCGTATTACCCACTCTTTAGTGAAGGGTATTACTACTTTTATTGAAGAAGATGTTGAGCAAGCTCGCCAAGAACTTGGAAAGCCTCTTAACGTCATTGAAGGTCCACTGATGGAAGGAATGAAAGTTGTTGGTGATCTTTTTGGCCAAGGAAAGATGTTTCTTCCACAAGTTGTTAAGAGTGCTCGAGTAATGAAGCAGGCCGTAGCTTATCTTGAACCATTTATGGATAAAGATAAGGCAGATACTTCAAGCGCGATGAACTTTGTAATTGCCACAGTTAAGGGTGATGTTCACGACATTGGGAAAAATATTGTTGGTGTAGTACTCGCTTGTAATGGGTATAACGTAATTGATCTTGGAGTTATGGTATCTTGTGATGCCATAATTAAGGCATGTAAAGAACATAACGCAGTTCTTGTAGGACTCAGTGGTCTTATTACCCCATCTCTTGATGAGATGATTCACAATGTGGCTGAATTTGAGCGACAAGGACTCAATATCCCTGTATTAGTTGGGGGTGCGACAACAAGTCAAACTCACACAGCAGTAAAGATTGCACCACACACTCAAAATCCAGTGGTTCAAGTACCTGATGCTTCACTTGTTGTAGAAATTGCAAATAACTTATTGAGTGATAACTTTCGTGAAAAATATCTCGAAGAATTAAAAAAGAAACAATCAAATCTAAGAGACTATTTCGAAAATTCTAAAAATAGCACAAATCAAGTTATCTCTTATGAAGAAGCATACGAGAGAAGACCTCGCTTTAATGATAAGAAAGTGATTACTCCAAGTTTTGTTGGACGCAAAGAAATCACGGATATTACAATTGAAGAAATTTCAAAATATATCGATTGGTCACCATTCTTTTGGACATGGGAATTAAAGGGAGTTTATCCAAAAATTCTTTCACATGACACATATGGAGAAGAGGCCAAGAAACTTTTTAAAGACGCTTCAAACTTTTTAGAGAGAATTATTAAAGAGGATAGATTCAAGCCTCGTGCCGCTCTAGGATTCTGGAAGGCACAAAGAGAGCGCGATGATGTCCATCTCTTTAATGAAGCTGGTGACAAAATTGAAACATTTAACTTTATTCGTCAGCAAAAAACAAAAACAAAGTCAGATGATCACTACTACTCTCTTAGTGACTTCATTCAGGAAGATAATTCAATTGATGATTATATCGGAAGTTTTGTTGTTACAATTCACGGAGTCGAGGATTTCGCTAAGCAGTTTGAAAAAATAAATGATGACTATAGTGCAATTATGATCAAAGCAGTTGGTGATCGACTTGCCGAAGCCTATGCCGAATTAATCCATAAGAAGGCACGTGAGTATTGGGGAATTGAAAATACTGAACTTGCTATCGAAGATCTAATCAAAGAAAAGTATCAGGGTATTAGACCTGCTCCAGGATATCCAGCATGTCCAGAGCACACAGAGAAGCTTAAGATTTGGAAGCTTCTTGATGCTGATAATACAACAGGCGCAAGCTTAACTGAAAATATGGCGATGATGCCGGCCAGTTCAGTTTCGGGTTATCTTTTCTCGCATCCTCAAAGTAAATATTTTAATATTCTCTCTATTGGTGACGATCAAGTTGAAAGCTACGCCAAAAGAAAGGGAATGGAGCTAGAAGAAGCAAAGAAATGGTTAAGAACAATTCACATCAACTCATAGATAAGTACTTCGATAATATTCGAAGTACTTATTCACAAATGTTTATCTCTGATGAACGAATAAAGCTACTCCTAGGTAGCTGTGAAGATGAGGCACAACTACGCCCTTTATTTCACTACCTCTCCCACTCTTACAAGACAAATCCTAACCATAAAGAGACAGGAGAGATGCTTTTTAGTTTTGTAGATGAATCAGAGTATGATCTTCCTCAATGGATTGAGGCCATTGCGATTTTTCATCAATGGCTTACAGAGAAAAATCGCACGACAACTTTTCCAAAAATGCTCGGCTATATCAGTTGTTGTACACAATCACCTGAAAATAAAATGCTTAAATATCAACTAAAAGATATTTTAAATGATATGCTAAAGACTCATGGTTATGTCGGATAAAATTCTTACGACAGGGATTGGCTCTCTTCCTGAAATGCAAATCGACAAAGCATTTGAATACTCTCTTCAATTTGATATTCCTTTTTTTCCTCAAATCCTCAGCATTCATGGAAATATGATCGATCAGATCAATAATTCTAACTTTCATGGACTTCAGGACTTTTATGATCACTGTACGAGGGATCACAAGAAGCTAGTTAAAGTTCAAATTGCGGGACCGGCAACAACTGGCCTCCCTGTTTCTCATTACAAAAAAATATTTTCAAAACTTGATTCACTTTCTTTCAACGGACAAGTATTAATCTTCATAGATGAACCCGTTTGGAATGAGTTTACTATCGATCATATTCGTAACCTAGGTCGTAAAGTATCAATTCACACTTGCGCAAATCTTAGCGATTTTCAACTAGATGATAATCTTCTAAACGATCTCGATTTTTTCTCATATGATTATCTTTTAAATCCTAACCTTCATAATAAGGTCAGTAACTACGAAAAATTGATTCCTGGCTGTGTGGATAAGGATGGAAAATATTCAAATATTTTATTTGAGGGGTATAAGATAATTTCGCCAACATGTGGACTTGCTGGATCTAGTGATATTTCATTAGTCTTAAAAAATTTGCGGACCTTAAAAGATCCGCCTATAGAATAAAAGCGATTAGCCAACTTTTTCAAGTGACTTTGTAAGAACCTGACCATAACTTGTATGTCCCCAGAAAATCACTTTTTGCTTCGATGTCACATCATGAAATTTCTTGTCTTTCTTTCTATCGTTTCTAAGATTAGTAATGTATGACTCAACATTATTAAGAAGTGAATTAAGAATCTTCTCCTCTTTTTCATTAAGAAGAATCTTTTGAAGTTTATACATATTTGCTGACTCACTATTAAAGCATGTATCAACGATATTATCATTGAGTTCTTTTATTTCATCTCTCACAGACTCAATTCGATTCGCGGCCTGCCATGCGATTTGATTTTGTGCGATTTGATAAATACCACCAATGAAAGTCACAAGTCCTTTCGCTGTTAATCTTGCTATTACAGACAATACAATTGAAGGATCAATCTCAATATCACGAGAGATCATCGAGACATTATTATTATTTTTTGAGATAGATTCTAAAACAACTCTTTCTAATAAAACTAAACCTTTCATCTTCACTCCTACGCTACAACTTCTTTAATCGTTGAACTTTTTACAATATCTTTAACTTCAAGCTTTCTCATACAAAATTTTTCAATTTCCATTAGAGCGTTCACTGAAAGTTCATCTAAGCAAGTATTGAATGTATTTTTAACTGTTGATGTCTCTGCGATTTTTTCATCAATCTTCTTACTGATTTTAAGGTACTCAGTAAGTTTCATTTCAAAACCATTACAAAGCCTAAAAGCTCTCGTCATTTGAATGTCTGTAATCTCGGCCATCTCTTTGTAAGTTGGATTTCCATAAAGTTCTTTAAATCTTTCAATTAATCGCTTCTGCTCTGATTTCATTAAGTCGCCTCCTTATTTAACATTTTCTAATAAGCATTATTCAGGCCAATTTTTAATCAGCATAAATGACTAAAATCACGTTCAAAAAGCTTAAATTGTTCTCATTCAGGAACAAATGTGTTCTCATATAAGAATGAAATTAAAAGTTGCTAGTTCAAATATTCGATTTGATAACCCAAAAGATGGCGATCATGACTGGAAAGGCCGTCGCGAAATCCTTGCAGATGTTATCAATTCCTTTAATCCAGACCTTCTCGGAACACAAGAAGGCTGGCAGTGGCAGCTTTACGATCTCAAGTCCCTGCTAGAAGAACTTGATATCTCGGACTCCCATCGCTCGTGGATTGATGAAAGAATGTACCCTTCAATCTTTTATCGTAGAGAAGATCTTCACGTTCTTGATTCAGGGGACATCTGGCTATCGGAAACTCCTGATGTTGTAGCATCGAAGTCATTTAATAGTGCATTTCCAAGACTATGTACGTGGTCGAAGTTTAAATGTTCTCAAAAAAGAACACTGCTCTTTGTAGATGTTCATCTTGACCATATTCATAGTGAAACGCGAGAGGCACAAATAGGTGTTCTTATTAATGAGATTTCTAAAATAAATGATTGTACTCATATGATACTTTGTGGTGATTTTAATGAATCTCCTAGAGAAGATGTGAGAAAGCTCATCGTTGAGAAGCTTGGTCTCTATGATCCATGGACTGCTCATGAAAAGCCGGAAGAGACTAGTCATCATAATTTTACAGGTGAAAGATGTGATGGTGCGAGAATCGACTGGATTATGCTTTCAAAGAATATCAGTTGTGATGCAATTGATCTTCACCGTGATAGTCACCGTGGAATTTTTCCTTCGGACCACTTTCCTGTATTTGCAACAATAGAACTTAAATAGTTCGAGTTCAATTTCTGATCTCACAATTAAAATGGATCAATAATTTCTGATAATTAGAAGCCTGAGTAATTGCGCGTTCTTGCATAGAAACCTCATGAAATTCGCCATTCTTCTTTGCCCCCAATGAAGGGGACCTTATCAAAGGAGAAATCATGGACGAATTCATGAGGTTCTTAAAATTTCTAGTTCTAATTCTTCAGCTTTTGCTGTTGATATTAGAGCGTAGAAAGTTTTAGGGTAATAGAGGTGATGTAACCGCATCACCTCTTCCTTATGTAACTTTATCAGTTTTGAAAATTGGATGCAATTAATTTTGAAAAGGTTCCTGGACACCTTTTAAGTGTTGTGACATCAGAATTTGAACTTTGAAAATACAAAATTGAATACGGTTAAATATTAGATGAATGAAAATAGGAAGTTATAGAAAAGTAAAGAAAACCTAAATTGCATAGAAACCTCATGAAATTCTCCATTCTTCTTTGTCACAATGATGTGACCTTTTACAAAGAGGAAATCATGGACGAATTCATGAGGTTCTTAAAGTTTCTAATTTTAGTTCTTCAGCTTTTGCTGTGGATACTAGAAGTTAGAAATTTTTAAGGTAATAGAGGTGATGTTCGCGCATCACCTCTTCCTTATGAAATATTATCACTAATGGATTTTTGGATCAAACCTTTTAAAAAAGGTTCCAGGAGACTTTTGCTAAAGCTTCAGGCCAGCTTGAGTTCCAATATGTAGGTATGTTTCCATCCCCTTCTTTGTATTCTCGAGAATGTCAGTAGAAGGTGCCCACTTACCTTTCTCTCCGATCACAATTACTGTTGAACCACCGAAGAGAAAGTATCCTTTCTCTTGTCCGCGTTTGAAATCTTTGAGGTCAGTTGATTGGACAATACGACCAACACAGATAGCTCCAACTTCTACGTAAGCAAGCTTTCCAAAGTTCTCAGTTTCAAGAATTGTCACTTCACGAATATTGGTTGAAAAGATATCGTTTTTCTTTTTAAGTGCGATCGGATTAACTGAATGATATTTTCCAGAAACCTTATAGTAGTCGATAACTTTACCGTTATCAGGATAATGAAAACGGTGATAATCAACAGGACAAAGCCTAGCAAGAAGTAGTGGTCCATCGTTAAAAGTCGAAGTCCACTTTTCGTTTGCAAGTAGCTCCTTTGCATTTAGAAATTTGCCTTTAACTGGAATTGTATCTTCGTCGCGGATTGAATCGTACCCAAAATATCTAGCCTCACAAAATGCTGGCATTTCGTTTGGTGTCTGAATAAACTCTCTCTTTCCTTCTCTAAATTGGCGGATAAAAAATTTATTAAAACTTGAATATGGATCACTCTCCGGTCGCCCTTTTTCAGGGATGTAGTCTTCCATTTTAATATCAAAATTTTTGATAAACTCAGGGATTTTATTCTTACTTGATGAAGAACTTTGCATCATTCCGTAAATAACACTGATTGGAGCCGTTGCGAGTAATGGTGATAAAATCTTTCCACCAAGGGATTCGTAGAGCCATTTTACTCCACTATCACCGTAAACTTTTTCCGTTTCAACTTGCCCATTTGGGCGGCTAAAATATTGTATTTTCAAACACTTATCCTTTTAATATTGATACCTTGCAAAGTTTTGACAAAAACTTGGCTTGAGCAAAAAATTTATTAGAATTATACATATATATAGGAAGCTCAGTCAAAGAAAGGAGGCTATTGTTGAAAAATCTAAGTCTGGCCACACTATTGGTCGCGCTACTTCAGGTTCAAACCTACGCATTGTTCGAAATTAATGAAAATAAGGCGCTTCTCGAAAATGAAAAAAACACCATTTCTATTTTCAAGGACAATGTAAAATCTGTTGTTCACATTTCTAATATTAAAAAAGTAAGGCGTGGATTCTTCATGGATCTCAACCCAATGGAGGTTGTTGAAGGAGAAGGGACTGGATTTATCTGGAATAGCGATGGTTATATTGTAACTAACTTCCACGTAGTTCAAGGCGGATCAAAGTTTACCGTGAAACTTCACAAAGATCCTAAAGAGTATGAAGCAAAACTTGTCGGAACAGAACCGAGCAAAGACGTTGCTGTTTTAAAACTTATTGATGCTCCATCATCACTTACAAATGTTAAACTCGGTGATTCAAAAGAATTACAAGTTGGTCAAAAGGCCGTTGCAATCGGAAATCCGTTTGGGCTCGACAATACACTCACTCAGGGAATTGTTTCCGCGCTAGGTAGAAGTATTACCGGAATCGGAGGGGTGAAAATTTTTGATATGATCCAAACTGATACATCAATCAACCCGGGGAACTCGGGAGGACCACTATTAAATTCGAGTGGAGAAGTTATCGGAATGAACACGATGATTTTCTCGAAATCTGGTTCTAGTGCCGGTGTTGGTTTTTCAGTTCCAATTAATACAATTAAATCAATCGTTCCACAGTTAATAAAGTATGGAGAAGTTAAGAGAGCAGGACTTGGAATTCGCCCAATAAGTCGCGAGGAACTTGCTTACTACTACGGAATTAAAGTTGAAAAGGGATTACCAATTGGATTCGTTTTCAAAGATGGTGCAGCAGCTGATGCTGGGCTTCTTGGAATGACTCAAGACAGGGAGAATATTTATGTCGGAGATGTTATTACTGCCATTGATGGCAAAAGCGTTGATAGTTTTGATGATATATTCAATATTTTATTTGAATACAAAATCGGCGACAAGGTTGAAGTTAGCTACATCAGAGATAAGAAAAAGGCGAAAGCGACTGTGAAGCTAGAGGCACTCAAAGCTCGTTAGGCCTTAGTTTTTAAAACTTGATACAGTAGCAGTGGAGCGCCCACTGTTGCTGTAATCGCTCCAATTGGTAGCTGAATTTCCCCAAAGAGATTTCGAGACAAAAAATCACATCCCACTAAGAAAATTGCTCCTAATAAAATATTATGTACCTGATACTTTGAAATATCTGCACCAAACATCCTCTTCGTAAAGTGTGGAATGATGAGGCCTACAAAACCTATTGGTCCACAGATCCAAACAA
Source organism: Bacteriovorax sp. Seq25_V (assembly GCF_000447795.1). Lineage (NCBI taxonomy): Bacteria > Pseudomonadati > Bdellovibrionota > Bacteriovoracia > Bacteriovoracales > Bacteriovoracaceae > Bacteriovorax > Bacteriovorax sp. Seq25_V. The sequence continues at coordinate 118,040 of NZ_AUNI01000017.1, forward strand.
CAGTGCATACAGCAATGGAGCAAATTAGAATATAATATTTAAAGACAAAGTTTGTATCGACGCCACGAGAGTGAGCAAAGATATCACCGATAGATAAAAGGGTTAATTGTTTTCTTTTTAAGGCCATCAGAATAAAAGCGAGACCTAGAATTGGTAGTAAAAAATAAATATCGCCCATTCCAACAACATTGAGGCTTCCCATCATCCACCGAATAAGTTTTGAGACGCTCTCATTACCAAGAAGAGATTGGATGAGGATAATGGTACTTGAAGAAAAAATTCCAATGCAAACACCAAACATCAATATTTGACTTCGGTAATTTCCTTTTTTTATTTTTAATAAGACAAAGAATAAAGGAATCAGAAGTAAACAGAAAATTAATACTCTATTCGTAGTATATCCAAGTTCAAATAGAAGTTCAGAAAGTGCTAGCGCAACAGCTGCGACCGAGGAAACACCCAGAGTATAAGGAGTGGCCAAACTATTTCGAAAAAGTATTTGAAAGGTCCAGCCGATATTGGCTAGAGTTGCGCCAATGAGGATTGAAAGCAGGATACGAGGAATACGCAAGCTTTGTACAATCATTGTTTCAATATCATTTAAGTGCCATGGATTTAATAGTGCACCATCTCCAAACAGAATTGAAAATACCGAAATTAAAATTAGAATTAATAACAAAGTTATTTTCATTTGATAAATACCCCATCTTCATTGCAGAAGTATTTAAACTCACGCTCAAAGATTTTATCTAAGTACCCCTCGCTTAGTAATTTGGATACTTCATCATTAAAGATGACCTCTCCATTTTTTAGACCAATTATTGAGCCTGCAATATTTGAGATAAAATTAATATTATGTGAAATGACAATTACAAGATGATTTTTAGAAAACAAAACAATTGCCTTTTCAAGCATATCTATATGAAGAGGATCAAGAAAATTCGTCGGCTCATCAAGTATTATCGCTGCACTTTCCTGATAAAAAGAGGCCGCAAGATTTATTCTCTGCCTCTCTCCCCCACTTAATGTTGAAATTTTTTGCTTCTTAATTTTTTCAATATCAAATATTTCATAAATTTTGGAAAGAAGATCGCTATTTTCTGATCCATCAACTCGAGCGTATTCAATAACTTCCCCTGCAGATAAATCAATATCAGAAGTCATTTCCCCACAGTAACTCACAAGTGAAGCACGTTCGAATCCAGATATATCTCGTAATGACTTATCATTGATAAGAATCTCACCACTAAAGTCGAGAAGATTGCACATTGCTTTTGCAAGAGTCGATTTGCCAGCACCATTTTGTCCGATAATGCCCACGACTCCAGTATCCCCAAATGAGATGCCGGTCTCATGCAAGATAACTTTGTCTAATACTGAAAAGGAGAGGTCTTTTGCAACAATCATCTTATCACTCTTAAAAGCTCTGCGAAGAGCTTGTTTAATCTTGGTCCTGTCACAACAGCAAAGTCTTTGAATATAAATCTAATTTTTGAAGCGAATATTGATTTCGCCCAAGCTCTGCGCGCCTCATTATTTTCGCGTGCACCAACTCTTATAATATAATCAAATTTAAGCTTTAATAGTTGTTCAAGATTTAATTCAGGGTAGAGTGAGAATCCTGATGATAAGGCGTTAGTCGCGCCTAACTTTAAAAGTAAATCATCATAGATTGTCGTAGCTCCGGCGGCTCGAACGGAGACGATATTTCCTGACTTAATTTCCTCAGAGATAATAACGAGAATTCGTTTATCATTTTTCTTGTGCTGAACAAATGACCTTTCAAAGTCAGAAATCTTTTCTTCTTTGTGCGCGTTGAATTTCTTATTAAGCTCCTTAAGGCTTGTGATGATATCATCAAGTCTTTCGTAGCCAACCAAAATATGGTCTAGGCCTAATCTCTTGATGTTGTCCAAAGATCTTGAATCTTTTGTTGTTGGAAGAAGTACAAGATTAGCTTTTAGTTCAACAATCTTTTCAAGATCGAGCATAATTGCGGAGCCGATTTTTGGAAGTTTTTTTGCTTCTTCTGGATAGAGGCAGTATGGACTTACTCCGACGAGGGATTTTTCCATATCTAAAAAATAAACCATCTCAGTGAGAGATGGCATTGTAGTAATTATTCGTAAGTCTTTTGAAAGTGTAGAAGTACAAAGAAAGAGGGAGAGAAGTAGAAAAATATTTTTCATTCGTCCCTCTTTTGATTATTGCATTTTTGGGTCTAGAGCGTCTCTTACACCATCACCAACAAGTACAAATAAGAATAGACTTGAAAATAGTGCTGCCGATGGGAAAGTTGCTAACCACCATGCGATTGTAAAGTTCTTATGTGCTTGGGCCAGGAGCTCTCCCCATGAAGGAGTCGGAACTTCCAGACCAAAACCAAGGTAATCAAGACCGGCGAGACCAGAAATTCCCGCTGCAATCGTGAATGGAGCAAAAGTAATAATTGGACCAAGTGAGTTTGGAAGAATGTGCTTAAAGATGATTCTCGAAGTACTCGCACCCATTCCACGTGCTGCTTCAACAAATTCGAGGTTTCTATTTTTTAAGAACTCTCCACGTGCGTAGTAACTCACTCCCATCCATCCAAAGATAGATGAAATTAGTACGAGTAGGAAGAGACTCGGTTTGAAAATCGAGATCATCGTAAGTAGTAGGAGGAATACCGGTACCGTGTTAAAAATTTCAACAACTCTCTGGCCAAAGAAATCTACTTTCCCACCAAAGTAACCCATAAGACCACCAAGAAGAACCCCAACAATTGTTGAGATTATCCAAACAAGGATCGCGTATGCGATTGAGTATTTATATCCATAAAGGAGACGAGTAAAGACGTCGCGTCCACGGTCATCTGTACCAAACCAGTTTGATGATGTTGGCTTTGATGGGTAAGACTCTACTTCCTCGTTACTCTCATATGGATTCCATTTTACGATAGGCCAAATCACAAGAGAATCTTCCGCAAGGGCCATCTTTCTGTAATCCACATAAAAGCTATCAGCAATACCAAAATCTTTAGGATGATAGTCTACGAAAGCTGGAAAGTATGACTTTCCATTGTGACTCATATAAAGAGGTTTGCTATTTGCAATTAAAGGAGCTGCAAAAGTTAAAATAAAAGAAACAACTAAAAGAATAGATGCGATTACCGCAGTTTTTCTTTTCTTAAAGCGTCTCCATCTTTTTAGCGTTAATTCATTTTCAATATATTTTTCTATCATTCGAAATCTATCCTTGGATCAACAACTACATACAAAATATCACTGATTAAGTTACCTACGAACATCAGAACTGTTTGGATGAAGAATAATCCCATAATTACGTTATAATCTCTTTCTAATAGTGACTGGTAACCAAGAAGTCCAAGACCATCAAGGTTAAAGATTCTCTCAATGAAAAGAGAACCAGCGAAGAACATTGAAAGGAAGTGACCAAAACCAGTAACGATTGGAACAAGGGCATTTCTTAGACAGTGTTTCATATAAACCATCTTATCCGAGAGACCTTTTGCTTTTGCCGTTCTAATATAATCTTGGCTAATTACTTCAAGCATCGAGTTCTTCATTAGAAGAGTTAAAACTGTGAACTGCCCTACCATATAAGCGACTAGTGGAAGGAAGAAGTGCCACACTCTATCCCCCATCTGGGCCCAGAAAGAAAGTTCATCATAATTATCGGAGTAGAGGTCACCAATAGGAAACCAGTCTACGAATGTTCCACCTGCAAAGTATACAAGTAGTAAAATACCAAGCATAAAGCCAGGGATTGAATATAGAGCTGACAGTAGGAAACTACTTGTCACATCAAATTTTGATCCATGCTTGATGGCCTTGAGGACACCAAGCGGAATACAAATTAGGTAAGAGAAGAAAAATGAAATTACACCGAATTGGATTGATACAGGTAACTTTCCTTTTACAACATCAAGAACAGGTTCTTCATATGTAAAACTCTCTCCGAAATCAAGTCTTGATAGATTAGATAACCAGATCCAGTACCTTTCATAAAGTGGCTTATCAAAACCGTATTGTTTCTTTAAAGCTTCAATAACTTCTTCTGAAACAGCACTATCCTTATGAGAGCCTCCAGCAATATCAGCACCAGCATCACCCATTCCACCAAATCTCATTTGTTGGATTTTCTGTTCAATTGGCGAGCCTGGAGCGAGGTTAATCATCCCAAACATTAAAATTGTGACCCCAAAAAATGTTGGGATCATAATCAAAAATCTTCTAATAATATAATTTAACAACTTCTTCTCCTAAACTTCTAAGTAATGCTTACTTAGAAATCCACCAGTAACCTAAACCTACTTCATAAGTAAAAGTATCTTTAACTTTTTGCATTCTTGATGTGTAACCATAGAAAGTATATCTATCATTGAATAAGAATACGTATGGATAATCCTCTGCGATTTCTTTGTATACTTTACTTAGAATTACTTTTCTCTTTTCTTTATCAAGTTCAAAACGTGCTTCATCAATTAGCTTATCTACTGTTGGGTTTTTATAACCGATGAAGTTTGAACCTTGGTTATCAGCAGATGAAGAGTGCCAAATTTGTTTTGGGTCCCAATCAACAGATCCACCTGACCATGCAAGTCTTACTGCTTGGAAATTTCTTTCATCAAGGGCCTTGATGAATGAGTTCCACTCGATAACTTTAATTTTTACATCAACACCAGCTTTCTTAGCATCTTCTTTAAATACCGTTAGGTATTTTACGAAGTCCTGAGATGGCTCAAGGATTGTAAATGAAAGTGGAGTTTTCTTTCCATCAATTACTTTATCTAGAATTAAGTCACCGTCAGTGTCCTTCCATCCTTCTTTTCTAAGAATTTCAAGTGCAGCTTTTGGATCAAACATAACTGGCTTAACTGTTTTATTAGCATATTCAGACTGAAGATAAGTTGGACCTGTTGCAGGAACAGAGTAACCATATCTAAACTTATCAATCATTTCTTGTCTGTTTACTAGGTGGTAAAGAGCCTTTCTTACGTTCTTTGATTTAAAGATTGGATCTTGTAAGTTCCAACCGATGAATCCGTAACCTTTTGGAGACTTGTTTTCTGTTTTAACTTTTAAAACATCTTTCCCCCAAGCTTTTCCACTTGTTTTCTTTTCATACTCTTCAGCTGTTAAAGCGTTGAAGTCAAGGTCACCTTTTTCAAGTCTTTGGATTGCAATTGTAGAATCCTTGATGAATCTTAAGTAAACCTTCGCGAAGTTGTTTTCACCTTTTTTAGATTCAACTTTTTTACCCCACCAGTCTTTGTTAGCAACAAGAGTAATTCCCTTACCTCTTTTGAAGTCCTCAAATACATATGGACCTGTACCGATAAGAGTTTTATTAAGTTTCTTCTCTTGAGCTTCTGATGGATTTTCATAGATATGCTTTGGTACAACTGTTAAACCAGCGGCAACATCAAAGTTTCCGAAGTACTTATTCTTTACGTAGAAACGAACAGTGTTCTTATCAAGAATTTCTACTTTCTCAATATTTTCATAATATGGTTTTGAGTGAGCCGTGTGGTACTTGTCTTCTGGGTGCATAATTGCATCAAAAGAGAACTTAACGTCTTCAACTGTTAATGGTTTACCATCATGCCACTTTACGCCTTCTCTAATTTTAAAATCAAATTGAAGACCATCTTTAGATACTGTCCAAGAAGTAGCAAGAGCTGGCTCCCAGTTATAAGTGTCAGAGTTACGTGTCCCAAGTGACTCAAGAACATAGTTCTGTACACTAGAAGCATAAGCATCTGATGATGATAGTGGGTTAAGTGTTGTTGGCGTACTTCCTAAGTTGTAATAAAAAGTTCCACCTTGCTTAGCATTTGGATTTCCTACAGCGTAAGTAAAAGTCGCCGCAGAAACACTCATTAATAGAAAAAGAGTTTTCATCATTTTCATCGGTTCTTCCTTGTTTTGAATGTGAACACCTAAGTACTCTAACATATAAAAAATAACACAATAATACCAGAGCAAGACTGTACTTGTATTTCACTCTTTTGACTAGTAGCAAGATGACACTACTTTAAATAATAATAATTTGGATCGAGTGACCATCGATCAATAGAAAGGTTTTGATCTTCAACTCTATACTGCTCTAATTTGTGTTGCACTTCGTTGAGTCTAATTTTTAATCCTTCGTTATTACGTTGGATTTCGGTTTGATCGCTTTCAAGCTTAGCTAACTCTTCGCGCCATTCTGCTTGAAGTTTTTTCTGAAGAATTTCGTAACGAGTATTAACGCCGTCGACTCGTTGCATATATGTTTCAATAATTTTATCATTTCTTTTAATCTTTGAATTTAACGCAAGACGTTTTTTAGCAAGAATTTCCACCAACTCTTTTCCCATGGAAATATTATTTACTAAATCTTGTGATTGGAAATAATAATAACGCCCAACAGTAAAAGTTGTAAGCTTTGTGCAGTTAACATATTTTGGAACTTTTAAAAGAATATACTCTGAAGATCTTCCAAGAACGATACCCTCACAACGGGCCTGCTTTTGGTGTTGAGTCCAAAATTCGACCTTATCAAGTTTATTTAGGTATTTTACGTTATCAAAATTTACTTTGAATTTAACAAGTCTTGCTTCTTCTGAATACGATGAGACTCGGCCAGTAAAATGACCAAGATCTTCGGGACTCGACATTTTTGTCCAGGCCTGAAGGTTGACTAAAAGAATCAGAAAAAACGTAGCTATTCTCATTAACTAAATTTTAATACGGATTCGAAAAATTTGCATTGCAGAAAAAACTACTCTTTTGGCTTTTGAACAATGATACTTGCCGTGAATTCACTACGGTGAAGTGGTTGTTCGTATTTTAGAATGTTAAATTTTGGAAAGAGAGTTAGAAGCTCGTCATTCTTTAAAAGATAACTATCCTTTTCCTTCATTCCATTCATTTCTTTCTCTTTCAGAGTATAACCTTCAAAAACAAGAACTCCACCGGGCTTGAGCCAGTCCATCAATTTTTTCACGATCTCTCTATCAACATAGTAGAAACAAATGATGGCATCAATTGAACCATTAGGAACATCGTAGTCATTTACACTCTTATGAACTGTATCTATACGAACACCAAATTCGCGGGCAAGCATTCGGGCTTTTTTAATGGCCACATTACTAATATCGATTCCTGTTACCTTATAACCTTTTGTTGCTAGGAAAACTGCATTTCGCCCTTCTCCCATTCCGATATCGAGAACTCTTGATCCATTTGGAATAAAGTCATAATTCTTTGCGAGAAATTTTGCAGGAGCCTTTCCATAGACATAATTATTTTGAGCGAATTTCTTATCCCAAAAACCTTTTGTTTCTCCTGTTCGTCTTGCACCTGTTAAAAGTTCAAAACGGCTTCCTGAAATATTTTCGCGGGCAAAGGAGCTAGAAATTAAAAGTAAGCATATAAAAAATTTATTAAACATCGTCTTCGTCTTCGTGTTCTTGTAAAGTCAGGTTATCGTCAAACTGACTTTCTTCGATTTCAATATTTTCAGCTAGAGGAACTACAATGCTCTCCTCTTCATCTTCATCACCCATCTCTGCATTGAGATACAAAGAAAGCATTTCGTACTTTGTTTCGATGTCACGTACTTGAAGTGAAACATTATCTCTCATTGTTGCGGGCATGTCTTCACTGTGATTGAGGTACCACTTGAGTTTTTCAACTTTCGTATAGAAATTATCTAAGGCGATTAGAACTTCTTCAGAGAGAAGTCTTAGTTGCTCGATTGTAATTGTATCATAGAGGCATTTGAAAATATCTTTGAAGTGTTCTCTTGATCTTTTAAGAGAAAGAATTGTTAGATATTCTTTTTCTCTATGTTTAATTCTTTCAAATAATCTTTTTGAATCATTTCTAAGAATGACAAGCATTCTCAATGAATCATCTGATATCCCTCTCATCCCACTCTCTCTTTTAGACCGAAGGTAACTTCGCTCTTCTTCCCCCTGGCCATCTTTTTGAACCAGAAGTTAAATCTAGATAAATTTTGCGTCCGACAAGATCAACTGTTTGAAACATTGTCATTGGTAATCGCTCTTGGAAAACTCTCCCCTCTTTTAAAAGTTTAACTTCTTGAATAACTTCAAAAGAGCTCAACTCAAAGAGAGTAACTTTTCCAGTTCTCATCATATAATTTAAATATCTTTTTAGTAGTGATTTGTATTCTTTTAAAGAAGTAATATCTCTTACGATCGCAAGAACATATTGAGGTGAAGTAAAGCTCATCGTTTTAAAGTCTTCAACACTAATTGGAACTAATGTCATTCCGTATTGGCTGTAGACACGTGAGAGAGTTAGAAATTTTTCATCTAACTTTTTTTCAAACTGTAAATATAGAACGTATACACTTCCTTTCATACCATTCATATCGGTATAAAGGAGAGCTAGGTTTTGAATATTAAGGGATTATGATTTAAATGGAAAAATGTGCCTAAAATAAAAAAAGAGACCGAGGACTTTAGTTTGTTTTGCATTCCAAGTTTGTAAAAGTCCTCGATCTCAATTCAATTCCTCAGGGTAAGTTAAGGGAGAGAGGGATGTCACCCCGAAGAATTTATTTATTAACTTCCTTGTATCTTCTAGGCCATCCGTGGCCAATAAAACTTTAGTGATTTAGTAAGGTGGAGAGAAAGGGAGCTTGAAGCACTGGCTTCAGACGCTGTTTCTTGAAATTTACAAGAAAGGTTAGAGGTAGGTTTAGTGAACGTTGAACAACGTGAACAAAGTGAAGTAGTAAACCCTACATTTTCTTGAACCTTCATGCTTCAAGCTCCTTTTGCCATCCATGACAATTGAACAATCTTCCTGCGTTCTTTGAGAAATCATCCTAACTTCTCGTCCGGGACTTCCGTGTCCCTTCTTGTAAATATACATTGCAGGTGACGTGCCAACTTTTGGATGCACGAGAACAGCTAGTTAGAGGCCTCGGTGTCAAAAAGCCATGAGGTGGTCCTACGAAAATTCAATGGTCCTACAGAATTCTAATGAGTTACCAAAAAATCACCAGTGTCAAAAATGGATGGTCGTTTCAACTTTTTGACTCCATGGCCATTTTGTTTAAACGCCGTCTGGCACGTATTTCCGACTAACACAAATGCTTATTTACCTGTTTAATAGTGATAGGAATTGTAATGAAAATTCCATGGAGGTTAACAATGAAAAATTATATGATTGCCATCCTTTCGGCACTTATCACACTACCCACACTAGCAGCAGCACCTGCTTTACAAGACATTAAAGAAGATGACTTTAATAAGATAACAAAAGAATTCGCAGCAAACTTTGTACATACTACAGTAACGCCACCAAACTCTTTAGGTGCTTTGTTTGGATTTGAAGTGGGAGTTATTGGCGGGGTTACTCGTGCAAAGAATATTGAAACAATTTCTAAATCTATAAGTAGTAGCTCTGATCTGAAGTACCTACCGCATGCAGGAATTATGGGACAAGTAACTATTCCATTTGGAATATCTTTCGAGGGTTCATTCTTTCCTGAGAAGAAATTTGGAGATGTGACGATTAATTCAATGTCGATGGCCGCAAAGTGGAATCTCACAGATTCAATCCTTCCTATTCCACTAATTGATATTGCTACAAGATTTCACTTTGGTTCAGGTGAAGTAAGTTATGCTACAAGTGACTCCGTTTCTGATGTTCCTGTGAACTCAAAAGTATCAGTTGAAAGTTCTTCATATGGAGTTAATGCAAGTGTTGGTGCGAATTTACTTATTTTTAGACCATATATTGGAGCAGGTTATGTTTGGACTGATAATACAATGAAAGTTAACGCGACTTCAGGAACAATCTTTGATACTTCATTTACGTCTTCTAAAGAAGCAAAGAAAAAGCATAGTGGTTCTCACCTCTTTGCAGGTGGCCAGTTAAGTATCCTACTTTTAAAACTCGGTGTTGAGTATTCGAAAGTAATTGATGTGACGAAGTATACGATGAAACTGAGTTTGGCGTTTTAATAAGTAAAAATTTATATTAGATCTGACAGTTCTTCCTTTGTGGTTGTTTCTGTCAGATCAATCATCGACCTAGATACTCCCCATTACCTTCAATATTTAAAAGAATATCTGTCTTTGCAAAAAGAGGTAGAGTAAATAGAGTTATAAGTAATATTCTGATAATGATTTTTTTTCTTATTCACAGGTACACCTTATTGTCACTTCTAAAAAACAGCTCATTTCAGGATTAAATCTACGTATCTTACTTATTTGAATTAATTATCGAAATTGAAAATAACTCCCAATTCTTTACATTAAAAATGAAGGATATCTTCATTGTGGATGAAATAAGAGATACCATTTTTTTTCCATTATACGCCCCTATTCGACCTTCAAAGTTATAAATTTCGACATAAGTTGGAAATAGACATTTTGTTAATCTATAAATAAAATCATCTTTAGTCTTGATTTTATCAAAGAATAATTTCTTATTCTTTGTTGAAAATATTCTTTCATGTACTAGCGCATCACTAGCGTCTCTCTCATTTCGCACTCTTTCATACAACTGCTCAAGTGTTGCCGTCTTTAAAAAATCTCTCAATTCAACTAAAGATTTATTCAGCGCCTTCATCTCATCATCTGAAAGATTCTCTTTTAAAATTGTCTCTGTATCTTTTTCAACGTATGCAGATTCTTTCAAAATTTCTTTTAATTCAAAATAATAATTTTCGTTTGCAAATGTGTATCGTCCGACCTTTCCATTAAAAACTCTAACTCTCATGTCATAGGAGGTTCCTTCGTTACCACTATCGTCATAATCTGGCTTTCTTAATGGAAATGCTTCACATAGCCGACGTTGCTCATCTAAATCTCCATATGTACGAGCTTTGGAATTTACTTTGTCTACAGATGAATTTTCATCAATCAGAATACTCATTCCTCCCCAGACTTTCTCAAAGTGGCAACGCTTCTTACCGTTTAAAAACATTCCGTCCTTATTAATTTCTCCAATATGTAATCCCGTGACTTCTTTATTAGAATACAGTTTAATGAAAGGAATCTTTGAAGCATGAGGCTCTTTTCCTCCATCAAAAGATATTAACCAACTCTGCCCTCTATCCATTTCCTCTTGAGTAAAATATTTCTCTGCTCCATCCATATTCACAGGGATATCTGTCTTCGCTAAAACAGACCATGAAAGTAAATATCCCAATAGACTCAATCTAAAAAGATTTCCCAATAACGACTCCTAAATTCAGAACTGTCTCATTTTTTACGACATTAGATCTATGGCAAAAATACTATTATGCTCATTTTAAAGTTGCGAGCTGGCTAACATTCCATCTTCCCTCAAAAAGCTGCATTCCCATATAAACACTATCCGATTCGACAAAAAATGTTCTGTTACCTTTTAGAGTTGTGCCCACTCTCTTTCTTGGCAGCTTACAAAACTTTAAAAAAGTTACTTTAAAAACATCATTTATAAAATCCCCTCTACTTTTCACAAGTTTAAAGAATTCACTTTTGTTATTTGTATTAAAAATATTCTTATGGATTAATACATTATTACCATCCCTGCCGTTGAGTACCTTTTCGTACAACTGCTCAAGTGTTGCCGTTTTTAAAAATCCCCTTAGTTCTACCAAGGACTTGTTCAGCGCCTTCATCTCTTCATCTGAAAGATTTTCCTTCAAGATTGTCTCTGTATCTTTTTCTATCCGAGATGCCTCTTTCACCATATGATCAATTTTAAAATAGTATGGTGTTCCTTCATGATCATATGTTCCAACCTTTCCATCTGTTACATGAACTTCTAATTGATATTCCGACTTTTCAAGATCATACGATGATTCTAGATCTCTCCTCAAAGGGTATGATTCACACAAATGCTTTGTCTCCATACCAAAACTCTTTACAACATCCCAGTCCCCGTCTCTTAAAGGTTTCTCATCGATCAACAGACTTAGACCTCCATGGACCTTCTCAAAATGACAGAGTTTTTTCCCTTTAAAGAAAAATCCATTCTCGCTGATTTCTCCAATTATTTTCCCATTCAAATCTTTAGTTTCATAAAGCTTCATTGGCAAAACTTTGGAAGCTCCATCTTTTTTATCTCCAGAAAAGTATATTTTCCATGTCAATGCCTGTTTCATCTCAAGAGGAGTAAAATATTTCTCTGTCCCATGCATATTCACAGGGATACCTGTCTTCGCAAGCACAGACCATGAAAGTAAATATCCTAACAGGCTCAATCTAATAAGATTTTTCAATAACAACTCCCTAAACATAAAAACAGTTTACATTATAATCACTTTTATAACTTTCACAAAGACGAATGACTAACTCATTCCGATAAAGGATATTCTTATGCATACTTCAAGTCAGATGGGATTTTTTGAATAATTTTTCTTAACTTAAATGATTTTCAACTGGCAGATTTTTAGGAACAAAAAAAGGGCCACTTGATGGCCCTTGCTTTTTATAATTGTGTACCGATTCTTGACGGTCTGAAATGGAACTTCTCTTGTGACCAAGGATAAACGAGAGACATCCACACCATGAATGCTCTACCTCTAATATTCTTAATTGGAACAAATCCCCAAACTCTTGAATCACTTGAGTAATCTCTATTATCACCCATTACAAAAACATGCCCCTCAGGAACAGTGATTTTATCTTGTCCTAAGTGTCTAAAGAATGTTGGGTTCTCACCAATAACAAATTTCTTATCACCAAGTTGTTGCTCATAGAAAACCATATCTTTTGGGTCTTGACCTGGCTTCTCATCATAAAGCTCACGGTACTTGGCATCGTCTTCAATTTTTGTTTTCGTGATCTCCTGCCCATTGATAATAAGTGTATTATCGAAAACTTCAATTGTGTCACCTGGGAGACCAACAGTTCTTTTAACAAAAAGAATACTTGGATCAACAGGATATTCAAAAACTACAATATCACCACGAGCTGGAGCCTTTTGCTCACCACCAATATACATAGGATTAAAGAACTCAGAAAAAGGAACTTTAAACCCATAAGACATTTTACTAACTACAATTGAATCACCAATAGCATTGGTAGGAAGAAGTGATCCCGATGGAATATGGTAATGATCAATGAATGTCGATCTAAAACCAAAAACGATTAAAATAATATATGTCCAAGACCATAGCTCGTACTTAAACCATTCTTTTGAAAACATTGGATGTTTTACAACTTCTTTCTTACTACCAAACATTTGTCGTCCTTTTCCTTATTTACGAAAGTATAATTTCACAAAAGCCAGAGGGGAAGACTTATTGCGAAAATTTGACAATAAATACGCGAGATCCTATCGTTAAATAGAATATATTCACAACAATTTTAAGGAGATCACATGAAGTATCTAATCTTAATGCTTTTAACGTCTGCGGCTTCTGCTGCGTACATGCCACCGTGCTACAATTACGAAGACAAAGTGTCATTCTCATACCAAGCTTGTATCAACAACAACTTCAGAGAAGCTGGCCGTGAACTTAATATCATTCCTTCATACTGTGCAAATTATGGTGACACAGTAAACTACAGTTACCTAAGCTGTGTTAATAACAACTTCCACCAAGCTGGACGAATTCTAGGAGCATATTACCCAAGCTGTTATAACTATGGTGACAAGCTTGATAGTAGCTTTGTGAACTGCGTGAATAACAATTTTAGGAATATGGACTGGGATTTACAAAGAAGAAGATAGTTAAAATACAAAAAGCACCATTCGGTGCTTTTTTTGTATAGGCCGCACTCATTAAGAGAACGGCCTGAGTTTGCTTATCAGCGGATATCAAGATTGATTGCTCCTTTGCCTTTTTCAAAATTTTCATTTCAAAAATGGGGAGCTAACACTGCGTCCAAAAGAGTGCCCTTAGGCACTCATTGCCGCAGTTTTTACATCATTCCTGGCATACCACCCATTCCGCCCATACCACCTGGCATTCCACCAGCAGGAGCGTCATCTTTTGGAAGATCAGCAATCATAGTTTCTGTAGTAAGCATTAATCCAGCTACAGATGCTGCATTTTGAAGTGCAGATCTTGTTACTTTAGTTGGATCGATAATACCAGCAGCTACTAGGTCTTCATATTTTTCTTCACGAGCATTAAATCCCCAAGTTGCAGACTTGTGATTTTTTACTTCGTTAACAACAACTGAACCTTCAAGCCCAGCGTTTACAGAAATTTGTCTTAATGGAGCTTCAACTGCTCTCTTAACGATTCTGATACCAAAAGCTTCTTCTTCGTTTGCGCCTTTTAGACCTTCAAGAACGTTAGCAGCTTTAACAAGTGCAGAACCACCACCAACAACAATACCTTCTTCAACAGCAGCTCTTGTTGCGTTTAGAGCATCTTCAACTCTATCTTTCTTTTCTTTCATTTCTGTTTCAGTTGGAGCACCAACGTTTACAACAGCTACACCACCAACAAGCTTAGCAAGTCTTTCTTGTAGTTTTTCTTTATCGTAATCAGAAGTTGTATTAGCGATTTGGCTCTTAATTTCACCAACTCTTGCTTCAACAGCAGCTTTATCTCCAGCACCATCTACGATTGTTGTATTTTCTTTATCGATAGTAATTTTCTTTGCAGAACCTAAGTTCTCAAGACCAGCAGTTTCTAAGCTCATTCCAAGCTCTTCAGAAATTACAGTACCACCTGTAAGAGCAGCAAGGTCTTTTAACATTTCTTTTCTTCTATCACCAAAACCTGGAGCTTTAACAGCTGCAACGTTTAGAGTCCCTCTTAGCTTGTTTACAACAAGAGTTGTAAGCGCTTCACCTTCAATGTCTTCAGCGATGATTAAAAGTGGTCTCGAAGTTTGAACTGTTTTTTCAAGAAGTGGAAGAAGTTCTTTCATGCTTGAAACTTTCTTATCAGTGATAAGGATGTTTGCATTATCAAAGTTTACTTCCATTTTTTCTGGTGAAGTTACGAAGTATGGAGATAAGTAACCTCTATCAAATTGCATACCTTCAACTACATCAAGAGTTGTTTCAGCAGTTTTTGATTCTTCGATAGTAATAACACCATCTTTACCAACTTTATCCATTGCTTCAGCTAAAAGCTTACCAATTTCTTTATCGTTGTTTGCAGAGATCGTCCCTACTTGCTCGATTTCTGAATTTGTTTTGATGTCTTTTGACATAGACTTAAGTTCAGCAACAACTTTTTCTACTGCAAGATCAATCCCTCTTTTAAGATCCATTGGATTGTGACCAGCAGTTACAAGCTTAACACCTTCAGTGTAGATTGCTTGAGCTAGAACAGTTGCAGTAGTTGTACCATCACCAGCGTCTTCGTTAGTTTTTTGTGCAACTTCTTTAACCATTTGTGCACCCATGTTTTGGAAGTTGTTTTCTAATTCAATTTCCTTCGCAACAGACACACCGTCTTTTGTAATATGTGGAGCACCAAAAGCTTTTTGGATTACTACGTTTCTTCCCTTTGGCCCTAAAGT
This sequence comes from Bacteriovorax sp. Seq25_V, assembly GCF_000447795.1. Taxonomy (NCBI): domain Bacteria; kingdom Pseudomonadati; phylum Bdellovibrionota; class Bacteriovoracia; order Bacteriovoracales; family Bacteriovoracaceae; genus Bacteriovorax; species Bacteriovorax sp. Seq25_V. The sequence continues at coordinate 133,491 of NZ_AUNI01000017.1, forward strand.
TACTCTAACTGCGTTCGCTAGTTGATTAACACCTTCAAGGATTAACTTTCTCGCTTCTTCGCTATACTTTAATTCTTTTGCCATGATGACTTCTCCTATTTAATTTTTTAATTACTTACTTAATACACCAAAAACATCACTTTCTTTCATGATGAGATATTCTTGACCTTCTAACTTAACTTCTGTTCCTGCATACTTTCCAAAAAGGATTCTATCCCCAGCCTTTAGTGTAAGAGCTGAAAATGTTCCGTTATCTAGACGATAACCTTCTCCAACAGAAACAACTTCACCTTGTGATGGCTTCTCAGCGTGATTATCTGGGATAATGATTCCGCCAGCTGTTTTTGTCTCTTCTTCAAGTCTTTTAACTAGTACTCTGTCATGAAGTGGTTTAACTTGCATAAATTCCTCCAAAGAAATTATTTATTCTAAAATTTAACTTGTCTGTAATTTGGTAGGTATCTAACCACTGTCAAGGTTGATAAGCAAAAATTTTCGAAAATATATTTTATGCCCCGTATTATTTGAGAGTAAATTGTTGTAATCTTAGGTTTAATGATCCTAAAAATTATGGTATTCCAAGAAATAACTGGAAATAATCAATGAAAATTACTCAAAAACTAAGATTCTCTCTTATTGGTAAGTTCTTAAAGAACGAAATCACTGAGGAGAGAACATACCTAGTACTAACTATCATCGCTGGTATCGTTGGCGCATTGATCGCTGTAAGTATTGAGCACCTAGTCGAAATGCTGAGGCATTTACTTCATACAGATGGTACATTTACCTGGAAAAGTTTCGTCTTCGGGGGAATCGCAGTATTTATTTCAGGATGGATCACTACTCGCCTCTATCCTTGGACTGCGGGATCATCGGTGCCGAGTGTTAGAATCGCTCTCGCCGTATTCCACGGAAAAATTGATTTAAAAAATACGATCGCAAAATATGTCACAACAATTCTCTCTCTTGGTGCAGGGATTTCTCTTGGACCAGAAGGACCAATCGTTTCTATTGCCTCTGGAGCCGGTTCATTTCTTGGAACATTCTTTTCGATGTCTAAAAAGAGAGTTAAGGCCCTCGTTGCTGTTGGTTCTGCCGGCGGTATTGCTGCGGCCTTCAACACGCCAATCACGGCAGTAGTCTTTACCCTCGAAGAGGTTGTTGGAGACCTTAACGCAAAAATTCTTGGTTCGATTGTGATCGCAGCCGTTGTTGCATCAATCACTGCCCAGATGATTACGGGAAATAGCCCACTTTTTTCTCAACTACATTATAAGTTAGATGATCCAAAAGAGTTGATTTTCTATCTCGGTATCGGTCTTATCGCCGCCGTTGTTGGTCCACTTTGGATGAAGACAGTTATTAAACTTCGTGAATTCAACAAAACTAAAATGAAAAATCATAAGCTAACTTTTATGATGATCGCCTTCGTCCTGGTTGGTTTAATGTCCCAAATTCACCCAGGAGTAATTGGAAGTGGACACGGGACAATTGAGAACACACTTCTCTCTTTGATTCTTGATCCAAAAGTTCTTGGAACTTTATTCATTTTAAAATTTGTATCTTCTGCTATTTGCTACTCTTCAGGAATTAGTGGGGGGCTTTTTCTTCCAACCCTTCTTATGGGTGCTACACTTGGAAGCTTCGTTGGAGCAGTCTCTTCAGAATTTTTTCAAAATGCAAATATTAGTGCTGGAGCTTATGCTCTAGTTGGAATGGGCGCTTTCTTTGCAGCCGTTATTCGCGCTCCATTTACTTCGATCATTATGGTTTTCGAGCTAACTCGTGACTACAATATTATTCTTCCTTTAATGATTGCAAGTATCGTCGCTTTTGTTCTCTCTTCAAGAATTGAAAAAGAATCTATATACGAACTAATCGCCGAGCAAGATGGTATTCACCTCCCAACACGAGAAGATCATGAGACTCTTGAGCAAATGGTTGTTGAAGATGCCATGGTGACAGACCTCATCACTTATAATGCAAATCTGCAAATTAAAGAGGCTTACCAAATGAATCGCGGAAGCTTAATTTCAGGTTTTCCAATTCTAAGAAATGGTCGAGTTATCGGAATGGTCTCACGATCTGACATCAACACCGAAATGGCCAAAGGAAATGGCGAAAAGACAGTGGAACAAATTTGCGAGAAAAAGGTTATCAAGATCTATCCAGATCAGTCCCTGCTTGTGGCCTTCCACCGTCTCAAGAGATTTCAGATTTCAAGACTCCCAGTTGTAAGTCGTCTTGATGATAAGCACTTAATTGGAATAATCACGGCTCAAGATATCATTAAAAACTTTGGTTACCAAATCAAAGAAGAAGAAAAGAAAATTGATGATAATCTTGATACAATGGAACCACCAGTAAACCCTGTATAGATATTAAGGATAAGACATGAAGTCATTTAGCTTAGGATTAGCAGCTGGAATAATTTTAACATCTACTCTGTTTTTCTTCTTTGGTGAAGAAATTCACCACGGACACGAGCCAGTCTCAAGTAAAGATAAGGCATTGATCGACGCTGTTATTGCACAAAATTCTATTCCAAATAAAGTTGTCGAAGCAAAAGAAGAAGCGGCAGTCGATGAAAGCATTAATAACCTTTTCAATCGTGCCACAGCTTTAATGCCAGATAGGGCCAATGAAAATGAAATCGTCTCCCTACTAGAGGAAGCTCTGGCTAAAGATCCAAAGAGCGAAAAAATTCTCACAAACCTTTCAAATTACCTGCTTTCAGTTGATAGAGCAGAAGAAGCGAAGAACCTTTTAATCTCTTGTGTGTCGCTCTACCCTACAAATCAACTTTGCAATGGAAATTTAACTAATGTCTTCTTTAATACACCAGAAGCCATGAAGTATTTTGATCTTTGCTTAAAAAACACTCCTAACAACGCTCTTTGCAAGTACAACCTGGCCGGCTTTCAATTTATGAAACATGACTATAAAAAGTCATACGCAAGCTTTAAGGAGCTTGAAGGTTACCTCGATAGCGATGAAGGGGGAATTCAATTTGCGCGAGAGGATATCTATTTAAACATAGGATTAAATGCTAGAGAGCTTGGTCTTAAGAAAGAAGCAAGAAGCTATTTAGATAAGGCATGTTCGCTCGGACAAGAAAGAGCTTGTACCGAGCTAGAAGCAACGAAATAATTATAAACTGGTCCAGTAAAATGGGGATAAAATATCCCCTTTTTATATTCAATTTTTGAATTTATGTATTTTTTCGGCCTTTAATTTAAACTATTTATAAGATTAGAACATTGGCATGACTTGCACAAAGCTGGTCATGATATACCACTGCCCAAATTTAGACTGCCATTCAACAACCAAAAATAGATTAATCTCGAAAGATGGATTCTTTTTTCGACGAAGTGATTCGAGAAAAATTCAACGTTTTGTCTGTAAAACCTGTGGAAGAAAATTTTCTCGGGCAACCTCAACTCTTGAAAAGTATCAGAAAAAAAGAAGGATCAATAGAAGACTATTTCTTGATCTGGCTACAAACAATTCAATGAGATCATGCGGTCGAAAGTATAAAGTTAATTACAAGACGATTCAAAGTCGTGTTAATTATTTTGCACTTAAAGCTAGAAAGGCCCAAAAGAAATTCCTTAAAAAGCTAGAGAAGTCAAAAGTTCAAGCGATGCAATTTGATGATTTAATTACAATCGAACATACAAAGATGAAGCCTCTATCTATTACAATAGCAGTCGATAAGAAGCGCCGATTTGTCCTTGCTGCAGAGGTTTCAAGGATTCCCGCTTTTGGTTTACTCGCTGAAAAATCGCGCAAGAAATATGGATATCGAAAAAATGATCATGAAAGAGGGTTAGAAAGTGTATTTGAGAAAATTAAAAATATTATCGATCAAGATGCAACTATTCAATCAGATGAGCACCAAGCATATCCAAAATTTGTGAGAAAATATTTTCCATTAGCAGAATATAAAAGATACAAAGGTGGCAGGGGTTGCGTTGCCGGTCAGGGGGAACTTAAGAAACTTCGCTTTGATCCTCTTTTTACACTGAATCATACATGCGCGATGTTTAGATCAAATATAAATCGACTTGCGAGAAAAAGTTGGTGTACGACAAAGAGAGTCGACATGCTTCAGAAGCATGTCGATATTTTTATAAGCTACTTTAATTTAATATACTTGAAAGGAGCTATCCCCATTTAACTGGAGCAGTTTAAAATAATTATTTTAAATCATACCAGTTAACTCCAAACCCCATATCAACTTTGAGTGGGACTTTGAGTTTAACAACATTTTCCATTCCCTCGCGAACGATTGTTTTCATCTGCTCAAATTCGTTTTCAGGAACTTCAAAGATAAGTTCATCGTGTACTTGAAGTAACATTTTTGACTTCAGCCCACGACTCTTCAGCTCTTTATTAATATTGATCATCGCACACTTAATAATGTCAGCAGCAGTTCCTTGCATTGGACTGTTAATTGCCATTCTTTCAGCATTTGCTTTGATTGTTCTATTATTTGAATTGATGTCATGAAGAAAACGTTTTCTACCATAAAGAGTGATCGAGTAACCTGTCTTCTCAGCATCTTCTTTTAAACCATCTAGAAGTCCTTTAATCTTAGAAAATCTCTCAAAATACTTTTCAATATATTCTTTCGCGTCTTTACGAGAAATTTTTAATGCTTGCGACAGACCAAAAGAAGATTGTCCATACATAAGACCGAAGTTTACGGCCTTAGCCTTCCCTCTTTCTTCTGAAGTAATTTTCTCCAAAGGATGCCCAGAGATTTCAGATGCCGTTTGTGCGTGAATGTCTTTATTCTCATTAAATGCCTGAATCATTGTCGGATCTTCAGCATAGTGGGCAAGAATTCTTAGCTCTACCTGAGAATAATCGGCAGCGAGAAGAAGATTCCCTGGACCTGCGATAAATGCTTTACGTACCAGACGTCCAGTCTCTGAACGAATTGGAATATTTTGTAGGTTAGGATTCACTGAAGATAAACGACCTGTCTGAGCAACGTGCTGATTAAATGTCGTATGAATCTTTCCAGTCTTCGCATTTACAAGCTCAGGAAGTGCCTTTACATAAGTCGAAAGAATCTTTCCTAGCTCACGGTATTGAAGAATTAATCCCGGCACTTCGTTGATATTCATATCTCTAAGTTCTTCAAGAACTGAAGAGTCTGTCGAAAACCCTGTTTTAGTCTTCTTCACAACCGGAAATGAAAGTTCTGTAAAAAGAAATTCTCCAACTTGTTTTGGAGAATTAATATTTACAACTTCTTTACTATAAGTATTGATTTTATTTTGAATTGACTCAAGTTTAGACTCAAGATCTTTTTCTAGTTCCTTTAGGAAGTTGATATTTAAACGAATACCTTCAAATTCCATCTCGCTTAGAATTGGAGTCAGTTGACTATCAATATCTGTAAAGACACCAAGAAGTTCTTTTTCTCTAAGTTCTTTTTCAAGGTCAACACCAAGTCTATGAACCGCAATCGCTCGGTAACCACTATAAAGAGAAGCTTCTTCATTTTCGATATCTGTAACGAAATCAACTTTCTTTTCAAGTTTTGGAAGAGTTACATTTACTGAGGCTGCAAGATTTTCAATATTGTGAGATGTTCCCACATCCGCAACGAAGTGTGCTTGAACAACATCAAAAGAAGTCGCTTTGAATTCAATTCCTTCTTTTAAGCTGTAAGAATAATCACGCTTAGAGTGTTCTGTATAAATTACTTTTGCTTCATTTTCCCAAGTAAGCCTTACAAGCTCAGCTCTATTAGACTCAGTTACTTTGATAAAATGCGCTGACTTTCCATCAAATGAAAAACTATATGCAATCAAATTTCTTGCGTGAATATCTTCTGAATCAAATTCTGTTTGAATTGAGAATTTCTCACTCTCTGTTAATAACTTTTTAAGTTCTGAATATTTTTCATCGTTATCAACAATTGTAACCGAAAAGCTAGGTGCAGCAGGCATTCCACCTTCTCCGTCTCCAGCATCCGCTTGTGCAAGTTGATACTTGAGATCATCCATTCTCTTGATCATTGTATTGAAACCAAGTTCTTTTAAGAAAGAAATCAAAGAATCACTTGGATAGAAAGTTGTTTTAGTATCATCAGCTGTTACACCTAGATCAACAGTCGTCACGATCTTAACAAGCTCTTTTGAAAGGATGGCGCTATCAACATATTCAGTAAAAGCAGTTACAAGTTTTTTACCTTTGAATGTATCTTTCATCTCGATACATTTTTCTAGAGTCTCATGTTCCTCAAGAAGCTTTGCTGCTCCCTTTGGACCAATTCCTCTCATTCCTGGAATGTTATCTGATGTATCACCAATGATAGCAAGGTAGTCAACGATCTGATCTGGGCGAACACCCATTTTTGCAAAAACAGCTTTTGCATCGTAAATAACATCCTTCATGGTATCGAGCATTTTTACTTTATCATCAACAAATTGCATAAGGTCCTTATCGCCCGAAGCAATAAGTACTTCATCAAATTGATCCTTCCACTGCATTACTGCAGAACCAATAATATCATCGGCCTCATACTTATCATCAGCCACGTTTACCAGTCCCATCTCATCCACAAGTCTCTTAATTAAACCAAATTGTGGAACAAGCTCTTCAGGTGGTTCAGAACGATTTGCTTTATACTCTGAATACATCTCATTTCTAAATGAGCCTCCGGCCGTATCGCGAGCAAGAAGGACGTGCGTTGGTCTATACTGTGATAACAATTTTAAAAACATTGAAAGCACACCATGAACAGCGTTCACAGGTGTTCCATCAGGTGCGTGCAATGGCCTCACAGCAAAAAAGGCCCTAAATATAAAATTGGAAACATCGACGATAATTAATTTTTTCTTCGCAGTAGACATGCAATAAACTCCATGGTTGAATCCACTAATCTACCCCTAAATGCCCTAATCTGACAAAGGGCGATTGGTCTAAATTATGGATAATAATGTAAAGAAACAGAAATACGAACTACTAGTTAAGCAAATCGCTGCGACACTAAGCGGTGAAACAAATGATATCGCAAAAATGGCGACAATTTCTTGTATGCTTAAACAAGAATTTCCATATTACTACTGGTGTGGTTTCTACATTGTTGACGCGAATAAACCTCAAGAACTGGTAATTGGACCTTACCAAGGGACACTTGGATGTCTTAGGATTCCATTTGGAAAAGGCGTCTGCGGAGCTGCTGCAGCCACCCTAGAGACGCAGATAGTTGAAGATGTCCACCAAATCCAAAATCACATCGCATGCGATAGCGCGAGTAACTCTGAAATTGTGGTACCTGTTTATTCAGACAATAAGCTCATTGCCGTCTTCGATGTCGATAGTACTGAATACGCTGCTTTTAACGAGATAGATAAAGATTATCTAGAACAAATTCTAAATAGTTCGTTCTAAATTTTTTCACCTTCAAACCAAGATGTCTTACGCTTCTTTATTTGCAGAAGTGTCCCATCATTGGCCATGACCGTTGTATCGGCCATTACATCACCAAGACGGTGCCCAGAGTCTAGTTTATAGAGTAAATAAACTTCTAGAGCAATAAATGGAACTCCAATAACAATTGCAATTAACCATCCAAAGAATGGAATAACCGCAAAAATGAGTGGAATAATAATTGGTAGATTTCTAACGAAAGATTGTTTAACGGAACAAGGCGTTCCATCCTCAAGTGAGATTACAGAAAAGCCTATAAACTTCTTCCCTACTGATTGCCCATTTTGGATAGCATCTGCAACAGACATATAAGCAATAGAAATGATAATTCCAATTGGATAGAAGAAAATCGACAGAACTAAGACAATAAATAGATCGATCGCCTTGGCCATCAGCCTAGAGAAACGGGCAACTTTAATTGCGGATTCTAATAAATATTTTCTATCCATAGTTCTATTCTAACCTATCGTATTATCAAATACATGGGGAACATTTTGCACAGCAAATAAATCACCTAGATTTGACATAGATCAAACTATACAATTTGAAAGCTGTGTTATATTAATTATAGCATAAAATATAAAAATAAGGGTCACGCCTTGGAGGAAATATGAGTGCAGTAGGTAAAACAGATAAAGCAAATTTTGAATCAGATGTTCTTAAGTCAGGGAAACCTGTACTAGTAGATTTCTGGGCAGAATGGTGTGGACCTTGTCGTACACTAGGACCAGTTCTAGATGAAGTTGCTGGTGAATTAGGTGAAAAAGCTACAATCCTAAAAGTTAACGTTGATGAAAACGGTGAGCTTGCTCAGCAATATGGTATTCGTGGTATCCCAACAATGATCTTCTTCAAAGATGGTCAAGCAGCTAAAACTCTTGTTGGAGTTCAACCAAAAGAAGAAATCAAAAAATCACTTGAAGAACTAGCATAATTTATATCTTGAAAGGCCTCGAAAGAGGCCTTTTTGCCAAGGAGAGGCAATGTCTGACTTTATAAAAGACGCATTTACATCAGCGCAATCAACACTTGAATCTTTTTTAGCAAATCCAAAAAATATCGATACAATGAGCGACTCAATCAATGAAATGGTCTCGGCCATCAAAGGCGGAGGAAGAGTAATTAGTTGCGGTAACGGTGGATCAATGTGCGATGCTATGCACTTTGCAGAAGAGTTAACTGGAAGATTTAGAAAAGATAGACCAGCACTTTCTGCGGTTGCAATTGCAGACCCAAGCCATATTACTTGTGTTGCGAATGATTATGGCTTTGAATATATTTTTTCAAAATATGTTGAAGCACATGGAAGAAATGGAGATGTTCTTTTAGCAATCTCGACTTCTGGAAATTCACCAAACTGTATTGAAGCTGTAAAATCGGCTAAAGCAAAAGGGATGAAAATTGTCGGCCTTCTTGGAAAAGGTGGCGGACTAATGAAAGATATGGTGGACTTCCCTATCATTATCGATGCAACTGTTTCTGATCGAATTCAAGAAATGCATATTAAGATTATTCATACTTTCATCGAAGGTATTGAACGCCAAATTTTCCCTCAGAATTACTAAATACAAATTGCCACGAAGGCCGCTCCAATGCGGCCTTTTATATTAACCGGCAGAGATTTCCACATTTTAAAAATTTCAAACAGTTATATATAAATCCATTAAAATAGAATTATAAAAACTATTCTAATTAAGGAGAGATATATGGAAGGTAATACTTTAGGTACAGTCAACACGATTGCCGCTTTTTTCCAAGGCGGAGGAATGTTCATGTGGGTTATTCTTTTTATTTGGGCAGTTGGAATCGCAATTTCCCTAGAAAGATTTTTTAAACTAAGTTTTAAATTTGACGTTGATGGAGCATCATTCATGAATGAACTTCAAAGATATGTTCTAGCAAATGACATCCAAGGAGCTATCAGAGTTTGTTCAGGTTCTGTAGCAGCTCTTCCAAGAGTTCTTAAAAGTGGTCTTAAAAGAGCAACAAGTACACCAGAGCAAATTCAAAATGCTATCGATGCAACTGCACTTGAAGTGATTCCAAAAGTTGAACTAAGACTTAACTACCTTCAAATGATTGCAAACATCTCAACTTTATTTGGACTACTTGGAACAATCCAAGGTCTGATTGAATCATTCTCTGCAGTAGCAGCAGCTGATCCAGCACAAAAAGCAGAACTTCTTGCTACAGGGATTTCTAAAGCGATGAACACAACGTTCCTAGGACTTCTAGTAGCAATCACAATTATGATGGTTCACACATTCCTAAGCTCTAAGTCAGAGAAAATCATTAATGAGATTGATGAATTTTCAGTAAAGCTTATGGACCTACTTACAACAAAGAAAGAGAAAAACTAATAGCTCTTTATCGTTGAGGAAAAATGTACAGAAAACCAAGTAGAAAACATAAATCAAAGAATATGACTAAACCGAATCTAATTCCTATTTTAGATTCGGTCTTCATTTTCATCTTCTTTCTTCTGATGTCAGCTAACTTCGTTAAGATTTTTGAAATCTCTAGTGATGTTCCAATTATCTCTGACCAAGAACCACCAAAAGAAAAGAAAGATGCACTCAATCTATCATTAAAAATTTACGCAAGTTCTATCACCCTTCACTCAGGAAACAATGAGAGAACAATTTTTAAAGTTGGTAAGGATGAAAATGGTGACTACGACCTTTACAAGTTAAGAGAGAAGTTAATTCAAATTAAGAAATCTCACTCAGACGAAGATACAGTAATCTTTATGCCAAAAGCTGATATCGACTACGAAACACTTGTAAAAATCATGGATACAGTTAGAGATCTGAAAGACACTGATCCAGAGATCTGGACAAAAACAAAAGCTGGTGATGATAAGAAAGTGACTAAACTTTTCAACAACATCATCTTTGGTGATACACAAAGTTAGGAATAAATATGAGAAAAGGTTCAATTCGATTCAGAGGAGTCAGAAAGAAGCGTGAGGTTATCGATATCGATATCACTTCCCTACTCGACATTCTCGTAATCCTTCTAGTTTTTCTTTTAAGAAGCTATGACTCAGCTGGTGTGATTCTCAATATCCCGAAAGATATTGTTATTCCAACATCACAATCTAGCTCTTTAAATAACAATGGTGTTGTTGTTCAAGTCTCTCCCAAAAATATTTGGGTTGATGATAAAGAAGTTGTTAACAACGAGACGACATCGAAGATCTATTCCGCAGACAGACGCTTAATACTACCTCTGTACAATGAGTTAGTATCTAAGAAAAACGAAGTTCAAAGAATTGCAAAAACAACTCCTAATGCTGACAAGTTCTCCGGTGTTGTTAATCTTGTTATTGATAAAACTGTTAAATACTCCTACATAAAGAAGCTAATGCACACCTGTGCTGAGGCTGGGTTTCAAAAGTATAAATTTGTCGTTATGGGACAAGAACAAATGTAAGGCCAAGAAATTGGCCTTTTTTTATATCTAAAAGAATCTTGTTAATGAAAAACTAACCTCATCATCTTTTTCAAGAACATAGAGACCTAGTTTATCATTACTGTCATGTGTGAAAGTTCTAATACCTGTTTTAAATTTCCAAAAATCGTTTAAACGCTGTTCGTATGTTAGAAAAAATAACATTTCATTTTTTCTTTGCAGGTCATAGAAAACACCGAAACGAAATTCCTTCCCATAAGCATCATTTAAAGAAAGACGATGTCCAAGGAAGAGATCATTTTGAAAAACAGAAAGCTCCTCTCTCTTGTGACTACTATCATCCGCAAATACGGCCTGGTATTCGGTAAAGAAAGTTGAATCCCACCCATTATCCCATGTCTTTGAGTACTCATGTCCTATAGCAATCGTTTTCTGATCCTTAAATCCAACAAAGCCACCAGTAGAAAGAACAAATTTCTCAGACTTCTTAAATTTTGAGCCCAAGAACTCTAACTTAAATGTACTATCATCCACAAATAACGTTGAGGCCATTCCGTAATCAAGAACCTCTCCGTAATATGCAGCTAAATTCCCATAAGGAATTGCTCCGAGAGTTGGATTGATAGTATATGCATGATACCCAAGCAGTGGGCGATTTCTGTCGATATGATTTAGGGCAAATAGGTGAAAATCAAAATCACCAATTTGTTTCTGCAAAGAGATTCCATATTGATGAGATTCTTTTTTCTCAGTTAAGTTATTTCCATCAAAATGATAAGACTTTTCAGGACGTACTCCATCAGTAATTCTTGTAGACTTAGTTGGATAAAAGCTTTTTTCAAAAAATGGGAAATAAAAAAGTTTAAGATCACCGAGTAAAGACTTGAAAGAATAAGAAAGAGTTAACTCCCCCTTTTTATCAAAATCTTCAAGGTCACCGTCAAAATAGCGAGAATTAACAATATTTGCAGGATGAAATGCTTCCATTTTACTCCAAGTAAAGACCTGGTATCCTGCGGTATAAGAATTACCAAAAAAATCGGTACTCTTATAATATAGCTCATTAAAGTTAATGTATGAGTTATCTCGACTCGTCTGGTTTACCTTACCAACGATATCCACATAAAAATTACCACCAAGAAACGCAGAAGAGTCCTGCACCTGAAATGATGAGAAAGCCATTTGATTATCTTGAGACGACTTCTCATGAATGTAACGGGTAAAATTAAAGCCTATCTCTCCACGAGAATCTGCTAAGACAGGACCAGCAATTAGTGAAGCAACAACAATAAGACGTTTCATTATCTTAATGCATCCTTCGTAAAAATCCCTTCAGAGAGTTTCACACCAAGCTTTCTATTTTCCCAAATAAAAATAGACTGTTTTTTATTTTGAACATTATTCATTTCGATCTGATTTGGGCGGTAAATCGTCTTTTTACCAACTTTATAGGCTTTAATATCCGAAAATTTTCCGATCTTAACTAATTCATTACGCTTATTGTAATACTCTGACTTAATAGTTGTGAGATATTTTTCAGAGACATAAAGGATAACCTTACTGTAAGAGCTATTACCTTTCGCCACTCTTTCAAGAACCCAAACTTTTTGCTTATCTAACTTTTCTTCTCTTAAAAAATTGAAAGTATATTTCTCTATAGCCTGACCGCCAAGATCTTCAAAAGAAAACTCACTCCCCATAAACGAACTTCCCTTCGTCTTTGAGTTGATTCTTTTTACTCGCTTAAGAGATGGAAGAAATAACCACTGGTCATCGTCATCATCTTGCTTTGCCCAAGTCAGAAGCTTTGTACCTTTCACATCTAGTGGTTTTACAAAGTTCATAATTGTTCGGTCCATATCTTTAAGCTCTATTGAACTTCCTTCCATTTCTCTTTCGATTTGCTTTCCTGAAGAGTCAATTAACACTAACTTCATACTTGAAGTTTCTCCGACATAGCCATCGTTTGCAAGATCCATCTTCTTTGCAATTTCTAAACCCTTCTCCATTGAGGCCAAGGACATAATAGAGAACAAACAACATGCAATAAACTTTTTCATATAAACCTACATCTGCTTCGCTTGAATATTTAGTGGTGTATTTACTGCAACTTCACCACCACCTTTTGGTTGTGGAAACTGAATTGTCTTTAAGTGATTAACAACACAATCTCTTGTTGCTTTCGGCAACGATGATCCTTTGGAAGAAGCTGATGCCTTTGTTACGTGCCCCGAAGGCCCAATCACGAAATTAAGCATCAACACACCCTCAACAGCAGCTTGCCTAACATCAAGCTCTTTTTGTTGACAGTACTGAAACTGTGGTGCGTTTTCCAGTAGAATTCTATAGATATCATTTCTATCGATTGACCCAAGAATAACTTCTTTATATGGAACTCCGGCAATATAAACTTGTTTTTTCTGCACAAGACCATCAGTTCCATAACTAGACTCTAGAGTTCCTCTAGTTCTACTTGTAAGCGATCCTACACTGGCATCAACATTTGCCTTTTCGATTTGCGCTGAAGAATTCGAAGCAATAGCATTATTATCCTGAAATGATACTGCTGCTCCTCCTGTATTTGTTGATGAACTTAGAGATCCACCCTTTGCCATTAAACTTGAAATTGATGAGCTAAAGTCAGCTGACTTATAAGTATCAACATTCCCTTTAAAGTTCTTATTGGCGACGTTTGTTCTCGTTGTAGTTTTAGCCGTAGTTTTTCCAGGTTTACCAGCAGACTTCTTTGTCTGTGTAACTTTAGTCACATTATTTTTTGGTCCTTTAACTGGATTTCCTTTCTTTGGAGTGTTTGCATTATTATTCTTAGCAGTAACATCTCCCTTACTCTTAACCTCTTTCTGGGCAGTCTCTTTAACTGCAACCTTAGGCTTTTCAGGAGTTTTCTTTACAACTTCTTTTTCCTTAACGATTTCTTTAACAACTTCATTTTGTTTAGAAACTCTAAGTTTCTTTGGCTTATATAAAATTGTCGCAATTCTTTCAGGAACTTTCTCTTTTTCAAGTTCAGGGTCAACTTCAAACATACTCATGAATGAAACGAAACCAGTAACAAAAATCAAACATAGAAGTAAGTACTTCTTAAATTCTGTATCTCTTCTTAAAATTGGAGCTGACTTAACAAATGGAGGGGCTTCATCACCGCGAACAAAGATTCGAATATCACCATTTTCAAACAAGTGAATATCATCACCACCTAAGACCATACTATCTGACTTATCATCTGAAAATTTCTTGTGTTCAAACCCTGGGATTGTATGAAGAAATACTTCGCTACCTTTAATGTCAACAATCGGTAACTTCTCATCTTTACCTAGATATGGGAACTCAATATCTTGTAACTTCTTTGCAACACCAGCAAGGTGATAGCGACCATTCTCCATTGAAAGATAGTCAACTGAAAGAACTTTGTTTTTAAAAAGTATAACTACTTCAGCGGCTTTCTTCCCAACTGTGTATTTAAAAATTGGATATATTTCATCTTGATCTTCAAAAATATATTCACTGAACATAAATGCAGGATCAGCTTCCAAAGGATGATTTTCATCATACTCAACTTCTACTTCTTTATTCAAAACCCTAACAGGCATAGTCGGCAATGGTTTATTGAAGTTTTCAGAAACAACTGGAGCCTCTGCGATCACTGGAGCAGTTGGAGGAAGTGGTGGATTTGGTAGCTTTTTGCTGGCTGCAACTTCAAAAGAAAACACTCTGTTTCCTATTGAGATTTGGTCACCCTCTTTAATTGAAGTAGCAACAACGTCCTGGCCATTCACTTTAACAATTGAACTTGGTGCAAGATTATATAGTTTCCAATCATTATTAACATTTTCGAGTAAACAATGGATTGGTTCGACATTCCCCTTTCTAAGTTGAATATCAGCAGTATCTCCTGAACCAATAATCAATCTCTTCTTTACAGGAATTCTTAATGCTCGACTTCCATCATTTAGTTGAAACGATTTATTCTCATTCACATGAGGCTCCTATTAACGAATCTTCTCAAGCCCTCTCATCATTTCGAAATGAAAATTTGGCTTTGAAGGTAATTTATTTTTAAATTTTCTTAAATATCTTTCTGAAACAGTAATTTCTCCAGGGGCACCGAGTTCCCCTTCAACCTTAATTTCACCAAGGTTAATTTCTTCGTATTTTTTATATTTATAGATAACTTTTTCTTGTGAAAAAGCTGATACAGAAAAAATGAATGTTGCTACTACTAATAAGAATCTCATTTTAAAGCCTCATAATTGTATTCATAATATCGCTTTGTTTCTTCGATAAATTTTGACCACGTAAATAATCAGATACTTTTTCTACATTCTTACTTCCTGCTAGCTTATAGCTATATAGAAGTGCTAAAGAAAAATCGATTCGAGACAATTGGTCACTAGGAACCTTAGCAAGATAGTTAAGTGCACCCTGTGCATCTTTTTTATAAAGTTCAACATAAGCAAGTGATAGAAGAACATCCTTATCCTTAGCATCACTTCTTAAAACTCTTGCAAGCATTCCGTTAGCCTTGTCGAGAAGACCATATTTAATATAAACATTTGCAAGGTTATACATTGGTGTTTTTGCAGAATTTTTGACATTCAAAGCTTGTTTAAAAGCTGCAACTGCTTTCTCATCTTTTCCTTCACGTAAGTAAACAACACCAAGATTATTCAAAGCTGGCAAGTAGTCCTTATCTAGCGAGATTGCCTTATTAAAAAATACTTTTGCGCGTCGATATTCGCCATTTTTTAAGTAGCAAGAAGCTAACTGGTTCCAATATGAAGGATTCGCTTTATATTTTGGATAAAGCTTATCAAGCATATCCATTCCCTCTTGAGTTTTTCCAAGATAGCAAAGTCCAGAGACTCCAGTCATTTTCTCATCAAGCTCTTTTATTTTTCCAGAGTCTACTTTTGCAAGAGTCTCATCTTTAAGGGCATCATCAACAAGATCACCAATTACATGATAATCTCCTCTCTCATTATATCTTATTTGCTGAACTGGTTTAAAATCATCATTAGTAAGACTATCTAGCTCAAGCTGTAACTCAGACTTCGTTAGCTCTTTTTCAGTTTGTGAAGATGAACAAGAAACTAGAAATAGCATTGCTAGTAGTAGTGTAAATTTCATCTTATAACCCTCTCTTATCCATAAGAACGCTCTCATTATCGTGGTAGAAATCAACTGAATTTCGTGCCCTTGCCCCATATGTTTTAGAAAGTACCTCATTCTTTAAGACTTGCTCTGCAAGTTCTTTTTCAAATTCAAAGGCTTTCCCTTTCAAAGGAGTAATCAATGGCGCCATACCTTTTTTAAACGATGCTAAAAATTCTGGCTCCTTATTATCTGGAACAAAATTTTCAATTTCCGTTGCAATATCTGTATAAGCTTTAATTAGAATTTCATATGTCTGAACAGTCCCCTCTCCAGAACCAACAGCTAGTACACGTGCAGCAAGACCAGTTAATTGATTTAACATTCCTAATTTCTTTTTAAGTAATTGGTTATATTTGTCGACTGGAAATACTAATTTAATACTAGATATAGAATCCGCTAATCTCTTAACAGACTTAATTTCTTGAAGTGCATAAAAGTCAAAACCATCAACACCAATTAGAGATTTATTTTTAACTCTCTTGTAATTTGCATAGAAACGCTTAACAAGATCAGATGGTCCCGTACTTCCTCTTTCCTCGAAAAGCATCAAAAGAGATCCTAAGTTCCTAGTGAGAACTGTACTATCATTTGAATACTTATCTAACTGGTAATACATTGCGACCGCTTGCTCTATAGCTTTAACTTCAATGTAATAATCGAACAACTGTCCTGCAATCATTGACCTAGTCTTGTTATCTATCGAGCATTTTTCAGTGCTTCTTAGATAATTTGTCAGAGAAGGTTCCTTACCAGAAGCGATCCCCATAATCAGGTAATTATTTATCAACTCGTATTTTTGTGAGTTTTTAACTGAGCAAGTTTTATTAAGAATATCCTCAGTAACCTTTAGACCTTCATCAAAACGTTGACGTAAATATAATTCTTTAGTCATTAATGAGAATGAATCCATGTACTTTGTAACTTCGCTAACAGTCATCTCGCTAATCGCTCTTTGCGCCCATTGTGACATAAGCTTCATGTTACCACTCTCATAGAATAGTACTGCGATATTGTAAGCTGCGTTTCTCTTCGCCTCAGCTGAAGTGCTTTTCTCTTGATAAATAGTTAAATAGCCTTTTAAAGCATAAACTTTATCACCCTTACTATTTGCCTTTTGAACATTTTCAAATTGAGTAAGAAGTACAATTTTATTTAGGCCATCGACGAATCCTCTTCTTAGTGGAACATTTAATGTTTTAAGTTGCTCAACAAATGAAAATAGTTCCTCTCTATTGTTTTGCTTCTTATGAAGATCAACAATACGCCCAATCATCGCCTCATTCTTATTAATATTTTTTGGAAAGATTTTCACGTACTGAAAGAAGACTTGCATAGCCCCCTTAACATCACCCTTTTCATCAATTAAATAAGAAAATAATTTCTCGACGGCCTTACCTTTCTTATCGATATTTGATTCAAGTTTGATGTAATCAAGGTAGATTTTTTCAAAATATTTTTCTCTAGTAACCTTCTTAACACCTTTCGCATTAATAGCGATAAGCATTCCAACGAGAGACCTTTGATAAAATTTAGAACTTTCATTCCCAATACTTCTAACAGCATCGTATTCAACAAGAGCATTATCGAAGTCATTCGCGGCATAAAGTGCTTCAGCTGCATAGAAGTGAGATTGCTCTGTTAACTTTGGATCTATCGCTTTTGCTGCGTAATAAAGATCCTTCGTTTGCCCTGATTTTTCCTTCATTACAGACGGTCGACTCTTATTATGACTCAGCCCTAATTCTTTCTGCAATAATGCTGCACGCTTAGTGATATAAAACAAAGCTTCTTTTGTCTGTTCAGCACTTAGCTTTTCTTTAAGCTTCACAACTTCATTAGCGTACTGGACGAATGCATCATTTCTATTGTATTTGTCATAGATACTCAAAAGCTCAAGAAGTGACTTAATCTTATATTCATCACCTGTTCCATTAAATGCACTCTTAAACATATTTAAAGACTCAGAATATTTCTGCTTATCTTTTAACTGCATTCCCATTTCATAGAAATTTTTAGAGAGATCTCCACCAATTGTCTTATAAAAAGAGCTTGCGGCCTTTACATTTCCACTATCTGCGTAGAAATATCCAAGATCTCTTTGAGCGGCCTCACCTTTATCTACAAATTTTGAGTTCTTACTTAATTCAAAAACAGTTTTCATCTGAGAGATTGCCGTCTTCTTATTATTTACTCTAAAATTTGACCATGAGAGATTGTATAAGTATCTTGTGTACCACTTATCATCACGTATTTGTCTAATAACTGAATCGTAATATCCCTTTGCTCGTTTAAAATCACCTTCAGAGTAATATATATCCCCTAGAGCAAGTCTAGACTTAATATTTGCAGGACTTCCTGTTTTCGTTCTCTTAATGGCATTCACAAATAGAGCTTTAGACTTTTTCATATTTTGATTTTCTTTCTCATTGAAAGCTAAAATATAATATACATCTCCAATCCCTTTAAAATTTTTAAAGCGCTTTAAAATGAACAAACCTGTTTCTTGAGCTTTTGAGAAATATGACTGAGACTGTCCGTAGAATTTCTTCTTATTTATGTTACGTCTTTCTTCCAACGACTTACTAAAAAAACTCTGATTTTCAGAATCTCTAATTACTCTTGCTTTCTCAAGATATAGCTCAGCGATACGAAGTAAAATTTCCGGATCTCTATTATTTGATACCCTACTCATTCGAGATAACTCAGAGAGCTCCATATCAATTACTGAAATAATTTTTGCATTTCTATCATCGCTGGCACTAACTGTTAAAGTCAGAACGAGTAAAATGATGACTTGTAAAAACTTCATTAATTACACTCCGATTTCAAAGCGAAAACATAGTCTCCAAGCTCATCGGCCCAGAACTCACCATTAAATGTCCAAAAGTATTGTTTTTCATTTCTCTTCAGATACTTCACATCTCCCCTAACCGAAGATAATTCTGTATTTGAATACAGTAGGCTCTTTCTCTTGTTTAAGATTTCAAGTTTAATATAACTCATTCCCATGAACGCTTTATTAAGCTCTGCAAGAGAGATTCTAAGATTCTTCTTAACGTATGACCCTATAAGTCTTTGCTGTAGGACAAGCGAGTCCTTTAGATTATTAGCAAGAACTTTTGCTAATCTCTTATTCGAAATAGTTTTAATTTGGTCTAATTCATTCTTTCCGTTAGAGTAACTCTCAATAAGGTTAAGAAATGCAGGGTCTTTCATTGTCGATGCAAGAAGTTCATTAACAAGATCCACTGAAAATTTTCTTCCTTGGATATAGTTATTTATTAGCAAGAAAAAGAATTTCAAATCTTTATTATTCTTAGAGATTAATGTATCAAGCTTTCCTGTATCCTTTTCGTATTTAGAATAAAAGTTTTCAACAACTTTGGTAGCATCGTCGTAAAGACACATTTTAAGATATGACATTGACCTTAGAACATCGATTTCAGGATTGAAGATATACTGAAGAACTGGCGCATTGTATGTTACAAGCTTTCCAAGTGTTCTATTATAATCTTCCTTGTAAAAACTATTCCATGCCTCTTCCACTAGAATTTCTGGCCAAACATATGATTTTTTATCAAGATCGAGATAAGCCAGTTCAGCTTTATCATATTGTTTTACAGAATAATAAGTTCTCGCAAGGCCAACGATACAAGTGTCCCTATTGATAAGTAGCTGTCTCTTCTTTTGAAGTGTTTCAGCTCTTCCAAGTTGAGAGTTTGATTCCTTAATACATCTATCAAATGTATTAATTGCACTTTGCCCACTTTCCCTCAAAGAAAATACCATTGCCTCTAGTTGCAGAGCAAATGGTTTCACTGGGTGATCAGAGGGAATCGCTCCTCTCAACACTTTTAAAACGTCATCATACTTTCTCTTTCTTAAAAGCTTTTTAGCAAGGAGATACTTCAATGTTGGAGAAGATGATCTTTCTAAATATTCCTCAGGAAGGAGTACGAATTGTCTATCCCCAACATGTGAGATTACTTCTTCTAATAAAGAATCAAATTTCGCTCTATCAACTTTTGAAGAAGAGACAAGATATTCTTTAATATAAGGTACAGAAGTGTGAAATAACTTCTGACTTACAAGTTCTTTTATAATCGCAGGATATCTATCAACATGATTTCCCCTAGCTGTTAAATTGGTCCAAATAGAATCAATCGAAAAGCTATTTAATGATAAAAGACTTAGCAATAATATTTTTTTCATTTCAAGCTTCCTAGATATCAATTCCAATCGCGAGCGTCATATCAATATTTTCATACCAAGCATCACCAGTTGCATTTGCAATCGCTTTCTTCGCTTGATAGTGAACACCATTGATATCAAATCTAACATTCCATGTTTCATTAACAAAAAACTTTGTCCCAAAGTTCCAAATAACTCCAGAGTGTGTTTCTGTTACATCTGCAGCTGTTGAATCGAAGTCATCAAATTGTGCTCTATTATTTGTTTCTTCAAGCGTCACTGCTCCAAGACCAAAAATAAAATCAAGATAGATGATTGAGTTAAATGTATTTATTTTTGTATAGAATGGAGCCCATAAAAGCATTGCCCCGTAATAACCATCAACGATCCTTCTAAATGGAATTGTCCCAGAGCCACTCCCAGAGCTTCTTACAGAGGCTGCAGTATCATTTTCAGAACCACTGTTTTTAGAATATATCCCTTCAAAGCCAAACTCTTCAGTGAAGAAATAACCAAAGCGTCCTTGGATTGCTGAAGCATCAACAAAAGCTCCAGAGGTTGTTTTTCCATATCCAGCACTTAAAGAGAAGCGACCCTTCTTTTTAAATTTACGGTTTTGTAAAACGTAAACTTCTTTATCTTTGTCGAGCCAAGAGAAATCATATAAGTCAGACTCTGCTCCCCAAACAAATGAACACGTAAGTAATAATGATAATTTTAAAAATTTTCTAACCATAGACAAAGCTTCCTGCTATTCAAATACCTAGATTTACACAAGGTTATTTTATCATAAACAGGAAGTTTTAATTATTGCGTCACCTGGTGGCACAAATTTCCGTACTCACACACAGTGCAATGGTTTATTTTATTTGCGGAAAAGTCTGACAATTTTTGCCAGGTTTTAAATAATTCAGAGCGAATTTCTCCTAGAGATAAAGTTCTCTCCTCTATTTTCTTCAGATCAAGAGCTAAAATCTTAAGTGTAATATTTTTTTGATCATTTAAGTCGTGTATTTGTTGTAAACCGTGTGCATAACACATTAGCTGAAAGAAATATGTTTCGAGATCAGTTGAATCAATTACTCCAGTTTTAAAATCCCAAATTTCTGTAAGTTCGCCGTCTTTCTCAATATAAAGATCAGAAATACCTGTCATCATTTGTCCAAAAAGTGAAAACTTCATTTCTTCCTCAGATCGAAGTTCGCATCCACTATTTTTAAGCTCTGTTAATATTGGATGAATCCAGTCAATGACATCTTTATACTTACTTGAATACTCTTTACCTTTAATAATATTCTCAATCTGATAATGGATCTCAATACCACGATCCTTGTCTGAAATTCCAATTTTTGAGGGTATTTCAATTTCATTCTCAGAAGCAAACTCTTTCCATTGCTCATCAAATTTCAACAACTGCTTTAAAAAGAATTTTCTCGAGCATTGAGCAAGAGTTGCAAGTTTTGTCACAGATAATTCAGAAATTAATCCTATTAAATTTTCACTTCCCAAGGAAACGCCGAGATCATCTTTAAAATATAGTGGGGTTGCATCAATACTCCCCTCACCTAGAACGTCCTGATTTGTTTCTATCTCGATATCGGCCGAATCAAACTTTCTAAGACCACATATCCAACTACTTTTAGAAAGAGATACCAATTTATTATTAAAAGAAAGATCACACCAAGTTATCGACTTCACTGCCCTAGTACAGGCTACATAGAAAAGGCGTTTTGATTCAGCGAATTCTTTTAAATTCGACACCAAATTTTCGTAGATAAATAGTGGTGACTTATAAAGTTTCTTACGGTGAAGATTAGAACTCCAGCGAAAAGACCCAGGGAGCTTCCCTAGAGTTTCAAGATTTGGCATTGTCTTGCCATTATTATGAATTCCACCAAGAAAGACATAATCAAACTGTAAACCTTTAGACGCGTGAGTAGTCATAATCTTTACTCGCGAATTTGTCCCCGAGTAAAATTTTGTAGAATAATTCTCAGAATCAAATTTCTTAATATAATCCCAAATGCTATCGATATTTCCATTATTAATATCTATTGCCTCATCTACTTTTGCAGAATTCTGTTTAAATAGGGAATTTGCTATTCCTAACTTGAATATAAGTTTATAGAAGATAAGCTTGATTCCAACAGTCTCTACTTCGTTTGCAAATTTCAAAAAAGTCTCTTCAGAGATTGTCTCAACTTGAATATTGTAATGAGATAACACACCTTCTATATAAAAATTTAAATACTTTAAACTAGACTCAATCTTTTCATCTAGTTTGTATGAAATTAGTGCATCGATTAACGCCCTAAAAATAATAAAGATCGGATCTTCCTTAAAAGGAATCTTTACCTGTGCTTCAAATGGAATATTATTTTCAAGTAGCTCTTGTATCAAGAACTTACTTGGGCCAAGATTTCGGTAAAGAACACATACATCTCCCGAGCCTTCCTCAAGTTTCTTTTGTATTTCTTTACGAATGTATCGACCTTCAACAACTCCAATCTCTCCTGACGAAATTCTTTTTATCTCTTCATCAGTTACATCAACCACAATACGTTCAATACTCCCCTGACCACCTTCTTTTGTATCCGGATATGTTTGGGCATCTACTTTCACAGTAAAGTTATCAGCCCCCTCAAAGTCCTTCCCCATTGGAAAAAGCGTTGCGAATAAATCATTATTGAACTTTACAACGGTTTCTTCTGAACGATAATTATTTGTCATTGAGAGACTTAGTGGAATCTTCTTAGATGTCTCGATGAATACACCAAGCTCTCCACCACGAAATCCATAAATCGCTTGTTTCTTGTCCCCAACGCAAAATAGTTTCTCAAATTTTCCCTGTAAGCAAGATGTAATAATCTCATATTGAATATGAGAGGTATCTTGATACTCATCGACAATAAAGTACTCATACTTCTTTGCAATTTCTTCACATACAGACTTATCAAAACTCACTGTTTGATAAACAAGGTATTCTAAATCAGAAAAACTTAATCCCTCGTACTTATAATAAGCCTCATCTACAAAACTAAACAAAGACTTCAGTGTCGAAAACCAAGTCTGATAATCAGCTTGATTATTAAAGTAATAGTCAAAATCTTCTTCGTTTTTCTTGGCAAATTCTCTTATTGCTTTTAATGAATCTAATTCTTCTTTTACTTCTGCAATTTTTGGCGGCATTACACGGCCAGCTTCTTGATAGGCAAGAATAATCGTTTTTAATGAGCTCCAAGAGAGATCACCTTTAACAGTGTTTGCACGCTGAACAAGCTTATACCAATTTTTATCTGAGTACTTGTCATCATACTCGCTCAAGTCAAATTGACTCTCCCAAGATTCAAGCACCCCTTCGATCTGTAATACTTCTTTAAAATATTGTTGTTCATCAAGTATATCGTGCTCTTTTTCTAGACTGCTTGCCCATTCAGCACGTAACTCTGGAGAAGAAAAGATTTTAATCATTGCATCTGTGATTGATTGAAAATTTTTAACAAATATTTCACGATTTTGAAGATCCTGATTATTTTCAAACCATTTCTCAACGAGCTTTGCAACCTTCAAGTCAATTTGAGCCTGATCGACAAGATTTATTTCACTTGGAACATTTTTAATTAATCCACTCTTAATAAGCTTTAGACAAAATCCGTGAATTGTTGAAACATTAATAAACTTCAAACAATCATAAACTAACGAATGAGGATAATCTTCAAGTCCCTCAAATTTACGATATAGTCTCACCTTTAGTTCTTTGGCCGCTTCATTAGTAAACGTCATCAGAACAATCTTAGAAAGATATGTTTGTAACTCTAACTGCAAAGCTCTTTCATTACTTATAAGCGATGACTTCGTTTTAAAAAAGTCATCGATGAGAAATTTAATATGCTCGATAAGAACAAAAGTTTTTCCTGAACCAGCTCCAGCGTTTAATAAAACTCCACCATGATGTTGTATAGCTTTTAGCTGTTCACTATTAGCGTTACTCATCACTATCTCCTTCAACACCATTTTTTGGACATATCGAATTAGCTAAACAATATGAACATACCCCAGCAGAAGCCGGAGCAATATCAAATGTTCTATCATTTCTAATTTTCTCAGTTAACTCTTCTAGAAACACTTTAAAGTCCACAATTTTTTGATCCAGCTCTTCATGAGTAGTGTTTTTAGTTTCGGGAATAAGAGATGAGTCAGTGTTTGAGACGATCAAAGATTCCGTCAAATCTGATAAATTAATATAACCAACGGCAAGAATCTGATCACCACGTTTTTTTAAAGCATGGGCATAAAACCAAAGTTGGATCTTTTCTACATCGCTCAAACTCTTAAATGAAGGTATGCTTGATTTAGATCTTTTAAAGTCGAATATATAGCTTCCATGTGGCGTTCTAATAACAAGGTCAATCTTACCCGTATAATTATCGTCTATTTTCTTAATTGGGAATTCGAAATCCAATACAAAACCATCGAGCTTCTTAATTGCAATTAAGTAAGTTGAAATCGGAGTAGTTAGACCTACTATTTCTGCGAGAACTTTCTCTCTCATGGTTTTCTTTGGGGCGATTCGATATTCCGCAAGCTTCGTTTTTAAAATACTTTCGGCACATGATTTAAATAGATTCTCATCATACTCATCATATTCAGTAACATACTTTTCGATCAGTTCGTGCTCACAAACCCCAATTACATCAGGGGTAATTGTTTCACTGCCTTTTACTCGTAAATCTAATTTTTCAATATATGAGTAATAGTACTTGCGCGGACAATCCATATAATTTTGAAAGGCCGTTGCAGATTTTGGAATTTCCTTATTTTCAACATCAAGTTGGGCAATCATGGCCGCTCTTCTCTCTGCGGGTGAGATCGCTGACTCTTCTGTCTTTAAGTCCTTGTGAAAATCTTCCCACTCAACACTATTTTCAAATGCGCCATCTTCAATAACCATAAGGTGGCCATCAGAGAGATACCCCGCCAGTAAACTCTGAACATTCAATAGTGGGAAATGCTGAGACTGAACTGGTCCATAAGAGACAAGAACTCTCATTATTTCTGGACTATACTTCACTGTATTTTGATAACTTGAGATTGTATCCTTATCGATATAAACATAACTGGAAGCATAGTTCTTTTTTAAATTTAATAGATCTGCCGTTAAGACTTTTTGCTCTTCTCTTTCTGCTAGAGACAATAATGAAACACGTGGAAGATCCAGAATCAACTTCTCACTTAAACAAAGAAGATCATCAAGTACAAGCTTCTCATTTATTGTCGATAATTCTTGAAATTCAACGACAAGTTCTTTCAACTGAATTAACACTTTTAATTGAACAATATCATTACTTCTAAAAGCTTTTTGTGTTGCTTGTGCTACATACTCTAAAATATTTTCTAGATTAGTCTCTCTAAGCTCATCAAAAATTATATTTCTCTTGGCCAAGAACAAATCAAAATTTGTTTTTAAATGTGTTTTATTAGAAACTAAACTATTAATACGTAGAATATCTGTTGCGTCCCCAAGATAGAACGTATTCTTATAACCACTTTCAACTAATGAACTTAAATATTTTGTGATTCGACCTTCCGGTATCGTCACTGTATTTGCAAATAATTCTTTTTTGTCATCTGACTTTTTTACATCACTCTCTGTAGATAACCACGTTGGCCAATCGAAGTTATTACACTGAGACATTACTTCCTTATTAATCGGAATATAAACATTTACATGGTTTGAGATTACTTTAACCAAGTCCAGCTGATTAGCATTCAAATGATCAAAGCCCCAAAATAAAACATCACTTTGAAGCTTTGCTTCATCGATTAAATGATATGATTTTTGCTCGTCTACAATATTACTCGACTCGATATATTTCCAAAAGAGTTCAAGTCCATTGTACTCAGCCTCAGTAATATATGCCTTTATCTCATCGAAAATATCAGTCGATACTGAGAAGCTTCGAATATCTGTAAACAAATCATAGCAGTGGCGAAACTCACTGTAGCTATGAGAAATCTTCATTTTCCAAAGAGTCCAAAACTCCATAAGTAATCGAGACTTCGAACTTATTTTATCTTCATACTCCTCAATGAGATTTGAAGAGATATAATTACTAATTGTTGTAACAGAAATTTTATTTCCAAGCCCCGAGTCGATGAGGATTTCCCTGAAGATATCGGCTTTCGCAGGACTTGGGCAAATTGCTGTTATTTGATTAGTTATATTAATTTCTTTTAGACAATCCTCTAACGCGGAGTCATATAACAATACATCTAACATCTATTTTCCAAGGTGACACATTTCAGTCATTATTGTATATCCTATTCTTTGAAAGGAGAAATAGTTCATGCTACCACAAAGTCGTTTATATAATTTCATTGATTCTGAAAATGGTTTTACAATTTCGTTCCTCGAGGGACAAAAAGTTATCCAAGAGCTTGCGATGATACATGACGTCAAGGGTAATGGGTTCAGTTTCTTCCGTGACAGTGTTCTTTCTGGCCTTCAGCTAATCAACTACCTTAAGCCAGGAGAAAACTTTGGATTTTTCATCGATTCTGAAGAACCATATTTCCGTTTAAAAATTGAAATGAACTTTGATGGCTATATGAGAACACTTCTTCTTCCGGCAAACTTTGAAGAAAACCCGAAGACATTTTCTGGGAACGTAAGACTTGTTAAGCTTATGCCAAATAGTCACACGCCATACCAATCAATTATTGCTGTAAAAAATAAATCACTTAAAGAGATTGTTAATGATGTATTAAAAGATTCATATCAGATGAATTCTAAAGTTATTATCTCTGATGACTCTGATCAATCAGTTCTAATTTCAAGACTTCCAGATCTTAATGTTAATAAAAAAGAAACTACAGAGCGAATCAGTCTTGAAGACTACAGCAATTCAATCAAGGATCACCTTACTAATTTCCTAAAAGACGGTGAAACTGATTACGAAAAAATCACAACAGAATTTAAAAAAATAAAATTCGAACTTCTAACTTCAAAAGATATTGAATTCAAATGCAACTGCTCGAGAGAAAGAATGCTAACTGGTGTCGCAAGTGTTGCCAGAGGGACAACACTTAACGATCTATTCGACGGCAAGAAAAGTCTAGAAGCAAAGTGTGACTACTGTAATACAAACTACCTCATCACTTACGAAGAAATAGAAGAGATCCTTAAAATCTCAAAGCAATAACTAAAGTCCCTCTACAAGAGGGATTGAAGTTTTCTGAGATTTCCAGAAAAACCTTTTAAACATATCGTATTCATTAAATTGGCCACAGAAGTTTTCAGCAAGTGGCCCATTTGCCCACACTGGAGATAAATCAGCACTCGTTGGTACTCCAGAAACAACAATTGTCGTTTGAGGGTTTGCGATTGAAAAGTCATGCACCAAATAAAAAAGGAAGCGGTTTAAGTTTTCAATATACTGAGTTTTTTCCACTCCAGGTTTTAGTAAGTCAAAATCACGAATAACAACTAATTTTTTACTCGTCTGCGACATCGACTTCCAAATATGGTCGAAATTATCTTTTACTGTTGAAAAACATTTCCCATTTGAACAACTCTCATCTTTATATTTTAAACCAGTCAGATATGAACGAGATTTTTCAAAATGAAAGCTCTCCCCTTCAAAAGCTTTTGCATCTCTCGATACAAATAATCTCGTCTTATAAAATAAACGTGGATTACAACTTAGCGCCTCATCCAAAAATTTATCATTTCCACGATGGTAGAGTGCTGTGGAAAATCCGATATCATTCAATACATCCCAAACCCTTGGGTCTTGATATTTTTCGCACGACTTTTCACTACGAGGATAACCAGAAATCTGCGAAACTAGAGAATCTTCAATCCTCGGCTCCATCTCAAAATGATTAAACTTCCACATTTTTCCAAAGCAAGCGAAGAATTCTGTGGCAACTTTCTTCGTCGCCTCAGGACCTCGATACTTCAAAAAGGAAAACGATTCCTCTTTCAGGCCCGGAATTTGAACAACAACCATCCTTTCAGGACTCTGGTTGAATCGGTGCTCAGTAAGATTAATTGTGGGTACTTTTGTACAAGAAGTAAGTAAAAGTGCCGCTAGTACTAGTTTTTTGGCGATGTTCATTAAGATCTCTTTTAAAATTCCGACTATGTTACTAATTATACAAGAATTTTACTTCTTAATATCTTATTAAATATGTAAGATATAAGGAAAAATATATTTAAATCTACGTTATATCTTATAGAATAATAAAGATAAGACAAATAAACAAATTCATACATGTGAGGGCAAATCATGAGTGGAGAAATCGCGAACCTTGCGACGCGTGAGATCTTTTGGAATATTCCATCAGAATTCAAAGTTGCAATGTACCTATTATTTTTTACGTCTCTGTTTTTTCTATGCAAGGGGCTAAACAAGAAAATTTTATTCATCACAAATGGTGAAGGAATTAAAGGACTAAAAAAAGTTCTTCCAGAAAAATTAAACTGGTCTGCTTTTTTTAAGACTCTTTTCTTAACAGGAAAGGTTCCAAGATTTAAGAACGTGGCAATTTTCCACGGATTAATTTTTTGGGGGTTCTTTATTCTTTGGATCGCAACTGATCTTGTTGCTGTTCATGCCGACACTCCTTTTAAAATATACAAAGGAAATGTGTATATCGTTATATCTTTCCTCGCAGATATTGCAGGTCTAATGGTCCTGACAGGTCTAGCACTTGCTTACAAGAGAAGATATATCGACAAGCCTGCTTACTTAGAAGCAACAAATCCAAAACAAGAGCTTTTCATGTACGCGATGCTTGCGGGTCTAGTTATCATTGGTTACCTTATTGAAGGTGTAAGAATCATGGGAACAGGAATGCCAGTTGGTGAAGCGACATGGTCACCTGTCGGATGGTTTCTAGCGACAATTTTTTCTAAAATTTCTTTAAGTGATCAAGTCTGGGGAAATACTTACAGAACACTTTGGTTCTTACACATGGCCCACACAATGGCTTTTGTTGCATCAATTGGTTACTCAAAATTTTCACACATTTTCTTCCTACCATTTGCGGCTCTCGTTACTCCAGTTAGAAGAGGTGCAGTAGTTAATCCAATCGATTTTGAAAATCTTCCAGAAGATGTTGAAACATTTGGTCTAGGTAAACTTTCAGAACTAACAATGAAGAACAAACTTGATCTTTCAACATGTGTTGAATGTGGTCGTTGTACTCAAGTTTGTCCAGCTAATGGAGCAGGAAAAATTCTTGATCCAAAGAAAATTATTACAAAAGCAAGAGACTTTGCTTATGAGACAGCGGCCAAAGGCGAAGCAGATGCTGATCTTTGGGAAAATCCACTATACGCTTCAAACGAGCTTGATGCATGTACGACATGTGGAGCTTGTATGGAAGAATGTCCTGCAAATATCGAGCACGTAAATATCATTATGGAAGCCAAGAGATATAAAGTTCTAACTCTTGGAGACATTCCAGCGGACGCTGCAACTGCAGTAAACAAAATCAAGGTTAACGGAAATCCATGGGGTATCACTCAAGATGATAGATTCAAGTGGGCCGATGGACTTGATGTTCCAGTAATTGAAGCAGGTAAAAAAGTTGATTACCTTTACTACGTAGGTTGTGCAGGATCTTATGATGCTTCTAACCAGCAAGTTGTTAAAGATACAATCAAACTTCTAAAGAAAGCAGGCGTAAGCTTTGCTGTTATGGGAAAAACTGAGAAGTGTAACGGTGACCCGATTAGAAGATTTGGTGACGAGTACTCATTCTATGAAGTTGCCATCGAAAATATTGCGAATATGAGACAATATGACTTTGGAAAAGTTGTTACTCACTGTCCACACTGTTTACATACAATTGGTAAAGAGTATGGAAAGTTTGAAGATGGAGCTTTTGAAACAGTTCACCACACTGAACTTCTAGCTGATCTTCTAAGGAGTGGACAACTAAAACCAGAAAGAAAAGTAGAAGAAAACCTTACTTTCCACGATCCATGTTACTTAGGACGTCACCATGGTGAGTACAATGCTCCAAGAGAAATCCTTGAAGCTTCAGGTGTTCAGATCAAGGAAATGGAGAAATCTAAGGATTCGGCCCTGTGCTGCGGTATGGGTGGGGGAAACATGTGGTACGAACTTCCAGAGGGAGACCACCTTGTTGAAAATAGACTCGCTCATGTTGGAGAAAAGAAGGTTGAAAAGTTGGCGACAGCTTGTTCTTTCTGTATGATTAACTTTAAAGGTGGAGTTAGTGATAAAACAGGAACAGAGAACCTTGAAATTGAAGACGTTGCATCGATTCTTGCTAAAACTATTGATTAGTTTTTATATTTCTGGCCAGGCGAATTTCGCTTGGTCAGAATCTTTCTTTTCTAATAATTCCATTCTCCTCTCTTTTGAAAATCTCGTAAAAAACACTATTTTAAAAACAAAGAAATTAACATCTGAGGAAAACTCTTCTTCAATATTAAATAATGCTAATGAAATTTCTTCAATTGAGTTAACACCTGCACAAATAGAAAACCTCATCATTCTTGCACCAGAAAGTTACTCTGAATTATTTATGTCTAATTCATGTTCTCTCTATGTCTTTTTAAAAGAAGGTGTTCAGTTTCTAAATGATATTGATCTCAAAGCACTAGAAGTAAATATTAAGTATGCAAATGGTAAGAAAGAACAAAAGAAGATTTCGAGGGAGCTTTTCTCAACACTCTACTTTAAACATAAGTGCTCAAAGCAAAATGACTACTTCTCGCTAACGAGTACAGAGAGACTCAAGAAGACACTTGAGAGAGAAAAGATTGAACTTCCATACGATGATGAAAGTTGTAAAGCAGCGCTTGAGAACTGGAAAACCAAGTTAATCACCCCTCACCTATGCGCTAAGATCTGGAAAGTAAATGATTCAAAATCCAAAAGAGCAATTTTAAAGAGCCAATCAAATATAGAGATTGCTCAAAGAGCAGCCCTTAATGAAGCGATCAGAACAGGGGATGCCATCGAAGAAAGCTTTAATGATGTAGAATATACTTTTCTCAATAAGTTCTGTGGTAAGATGCATTCAAAGAGCCTCTTTTGCTCAAATTATGGAACAAATGAGATTTGGAAACTGGTCGAGAATTTCCAAGCTCCAGAATATAAGCTCTCTTGGAAGTGCAAGGTACTTACAGGTAAAGACAAGCTAACGAGACCTGAGCTTCTTAGCTGCATGAGTAAACTTAGAAATACTCCAACAATCTGTGAAACAAATGGTTCTTTCCCAGGAGAAGTACTTCTTCCGATGCCTAATTGTGCACAGATTTCAGAAGCGCTTGTTTTAAGTAAACTTAAAACTGATTATCATGATTGTCCTACAACAATCTCCAACACTGGTATTGTGACGGCATATAGAATCATGAAACATTTTGGAAAGATTACAAAAGAAGTAGAAATTAATGATTGTGTATTTCCATCATATGCAAGTATCTTCGATATTTTTAAAGAATCTAAAGAGGAATCTAAATGGCCTCTTAGTCTTTGCTATATTGATCCCGTAACAAAGAAAGAAGTATGTGAACTCTATGTTCCAGGAAACCATCCCTCTTACAGCCTGTCTCAAAATAATGTTATTACGAGTATTCTATACAAATCAAGACTAAGCCCAACGAGAACAAAATGCTCTGTTGTTAGCAGTGATGAATATAAACCTTCAAGACTCAAATTTAGATCTGGCTGCTGGATTATTCCAAGCGAAGAGTCTTGTACCTCTGAAAAGTGCACGATGAGAATCATCTTCGATGGCAAAGAAGCGCTAAATATTTACACAAGAGGAGAACTAAATTTTCCTTTTGAAAAGCTAAAGTACAATACGACGATGCGCTCATTGCTACAAATGATTGAAGAAACAAAACAGATTCAAATACAAGAAATACAATCCCTCACTAGTGCTAAATTTTTCCTGACTAAAAAGAAGGAAGGTATAATTGCAGGTCAAGGCTGTGCTCAGGATCTTTATCCGCAATTCTTCATATCTGAATACCCTAATCAGTGTACTCCTCTGCCTTTTATTGTAGATGGAGTAAAAGAACTAGATGGGAAAACTTATTTCGTGACAAGAACTGGTCTTGATGATGTTCATTCTCCAAGAATCGTTCCTTGGACAAATATACTGAGTGCAGTGGCAAGACACTCAAAATTACACCCATTAAAGTTATGGAGTTTCTATGGTCTTAACTAGATTTTCACTCTCCATACTTTTATCAATGAGTATTCAAGCGAAGTCTTTACTTCTCGAATATACAGCAAAGCAAAATATTTTTAATATCAAATACTCTGCGAAAAAAAATGATACAACATTCTACCTTAAGGGAAGTGACACGCTCGCTTTGTCGACAAATTATAAGGCATTCGAAATTCTAAAGAACAAAGACATAAGTGAGTTTGGAGTAATTAAAAATAGTAAGTCTTCAACTTACCTCATTTACTCTTTCCCAAATCAATTTGAGAAACTAACTCCTCTTGCATCTGGGACAATTTATTATTTTAACTCAGAAACGAAAAAACTGCTTTCTCTTGGTTCAGGCATTCAGCCTAAATTTAGTGCAGATGGAAACTTCATTAGCTACTTTCATCCAGAATCTAATCGAATTATTTTTAGAAAAATACTAAACATAGATAATCAACTCGAGATAAAACTAAATTCTAAAATTGTGAATTTTAGACCACAGGTTGAAATCATTGACGAAAATAATATTTATTATACAGATAGAAGTAATGAGAACTTTGAGGGACTAATAAAACTCGATTTCCCTTCACAAAAACGTGTTGTTCTCACTAAAGCTGAATCTATTCAAACAAAATATGAGATATGCCGCAATGACAACGGTATTAATGTTCTAGAGACAAACTATGACAAGAAAGGCTACACATTCATTTATAACTTAGCCTTAAACGAGATGGACATTGCAAAAAGGAATTTTCTTTTTGATTCAAAGTCTGGCTCTGCAACTCAATTAACTTGTACAAATAATGAATTGTTTTTTATCAAGTACTTTGGAGATAACTCTGAATACTCAGAATTATTCATGTTCGACCTGGCCCAGAAAAAAGCATATATAATTTCCGACCTAGATTTCGTGACAAATTATTTTAAATTTGAAGATAATATCTATATTCCATTTAGAAGAAGTATTTATGCTACTCAAGACAAAGAAAAAAACTGGTTAATTTCAAAAGAGTTCAAAGAGACTTTAACAGATGAGGTCAGTACTAAATGAAGTATCTAATTTCACTCCTCTTCTTTTTAAATGTTAATGCGATTGATGTGAAGATCACAAAACTTCCTAAATTGACGAGTAATCTTCTCAAAGAAATTTGCTTTGAAAATCAATTAGCCGATAGAGATATCGACAGCTATAACTTGATCTTCTCTCAATACACTAGTGATCTGACGTTTCTTGATAATCTTTTATTAAAAAGTATTTTAATAAAATCATCAGACCTAAAAAAATCATATAAAATGATCGACCAAAAACTTTTTGACCTTGCAAGAGACAGAATCAACCAGATACCAAGCTCAAAAATATTTACCAAGACAATATACCAATCTTTTCTAAATGATTTGGGTGAACTTCTAACGGATCCTGAATATAGAAACTTTGTTCTTCTATACAAGCAAAATCAGAGGATAAATACTAATAGTCTTAAAACTTTCGAAAATAAAATCAGGATGCTAACTCCATGGCTAAGGTTAATTCTCGAGTCCACTCCTGAAGAGTTTACAAAATCAATCAATGAAATAAATTTATCTCTTCTTGAAAGAATCAAGAAGGCTTCGGGATTTATTACACGAACAAGCGAGATTAAAAACCTCACAAAAGAAAAGTTCATTGAGAAAATCGATCAAGGGCTAGAGAAAGCGAAAGAAGAAATCGCTGGCCTTGCTTTTGAAGTCGCTCCAGCACCGAATCCGAACTATGTTCCACCAAAGGAATTACCACAAGGTGTTGACGACTGGATTCCTGTAGATGATTCAATTATTGAAGATGGGCTTCCACTTACTAAGGACCGATTATTCCCTGAGCCAGACCCCGACTACGTTCCTCCAAAAGTACTGCCAAAACCTGTTGATAAATGGGGTGATCAAGACTAGAACGCACACCGTCAAAGCTAGTCGATCCTATCTATTTGTGTTATAAAATTATATCAATTTTAGACAAAAATAGAGGAACGAAATGAATCACGAACTGGCGAAAACTTACGAACCAAAAGATGTAGAACAAAAGTGGTATCAAGTTTGGGAAAAAGGTAATTACTTTGCCCCACGAAAAGGTAAAAAAGCTGAGAGCTTCTGCATTATCGTCCCTCCTCCAAACGTCACAGGAAAACTGCATGCTGGTCATGCTCTCGATATTACAACACAAGATGCTCTAATTCGTTTCAAAAGAATGAAGGGTTTTCAAACTCTTTTTCAACCAGGTCTCGATCACGCAGGTATTGCAACTCAATCAAAAGTTGAACAACTTGTTTGGGACGAAAGTAAAAAGACAAGACATGATTTTACTCGTGAAGAATTTCTAGAAAAGATCTGGGCGTGGAAGAACGAATACGGTGATTTTATCATCAACCAACAAAAGGCCATGGGAGCATCAGCAGACTGGTCAAGACTTATGTTTACAATGGACCCAGAAGCGAATGAAGCCGTTAGAAAAGCATTCGTTACAATGTACAATGAAAAACTGATTTATCAATCAGACTATATCATCAATTGGGATCCTGTTTTACAATCAGCAATCTCAGATGCTGAAGTTGATCACAAAGAAGTTCAAGGAGCCTTTTATCATATCCACTATAAAGTAAAGGGAGAAGACACTCTTCTTGAAGTTGCAACGACAAGACCTGAGACTCTACTTGGAGATACTGCCGTCGCTGTTAATCCAAATGATGAAAGATTCTCACACCTAATTGGTAAAACTGCGATCGTTCCAATTTGTAATCGTGAAGTGCCAATCATTGGCGACGAGCACGTTGATATGGAAAAAGGAACTGGTTGCCTTAAAGTTACACCTGGTCACGACTTCAATGACTTTGAAATTGGAAAGAGACATAATCTTCCAATCATCAATATTTTAAACAAAGATGGAACTCTTAACGAAACAGCTCTTGAGTTCCAAGGTCTTACTTGCAAGAAAGCCAGAAAGCTTGTGGTTGAAAAACTGGAAGAGCTAGGACAGTTTGTAAAAGAAGAGAAACATGTACATCAAGTTGGGCATGGAGAAAGATCTGGTGCTGTTATTGAGCCACTTGTTTCAAAACAGTGGTTTGTTGATGTCAAAGATATGGCGAAAGAAGCCGTTGATGCTGTTGAAACTGACAAGACTGTTTTCTACCCTAAAGGATGGGAGAACACATACTTCTCTTGGATGAGAGAACCAAAGAACTGGTGTATTTCAAGACAACTTTGGTGGGGACATAGAATCCCAGTATTCACTTGTACAACATGTCAGCATGAATGGGCAGATGAAGAACTCGCGCCAGCAGCATGTCCAAAATGTTCTGCAACAACTCTAGAACAAGATCCAGATGTACTGGATACATGGTTCTCGTCTGGTTTATGGCCAATGTCGACACTTGGATGGCCAAATAAAGAAAGAATGATCGAAAGACAATTTAAGGACTTCTATCCAAACTCAGTTCTTGTAACTGGTTTTGATATCATCTTCTTCTGGGTAGCAAGAATGATGATGATGGGACTTAAATTTGAAAATCAAATTCCATTCGATAAAGTTTATATTCACGCCATTGTAAGAGATAAGCTTGGAAGAAAAATGAGTAAATCTCTTAATAACGGAATTGATCCAATTGATATGATCGAGCAGTATGGTGCTGATGCTTTTAGATTCACTCTAGCAGCTGGCTCTGGTTACAACAGAAATATCAATCTCGATCCAGAAAGAATTGGTGGCTATAGAAACTTCATCAATAAAATTTGGAATGCTTATAGATTTATTCAACCACACCTTGAGGCCGGTTCGAATGAGCTTCCAACAAACCTTGACTCTGAAGAGAAATGGATCCTATCTGAGCTTAACGACACTGCTAAGATCATGAATGAATCGATTGAAGAGTTTAGATTTGATGACTCTTGCCAGGCTATTTACTCTTTTGTTTATGACAGCTTCTGCTCTTGGTTTATTGAGCTTTCAAAAAATATTCTAAGTGGTAATGATCAAGCGGCAAGAGCAAAGAGAGTAACGGTACTTAAATACTGTTTTAAGAAAATTGTAGCTCTTCTCCACCCAGTAACTCCGTACATCACAGAGGAGCTATGGACGCACTTAAAAGATGAAAGCGAAGACTTACTGATCATCCAAGAATACCCAGAGTTTGATACTGCCCTTCACTTCCCTCTTGAACAAGAGCGTATGAATAAGCTTATTGAAATTGTTTCAAATACAAGATTCTTAAGGCAATCTGTTAACATCAAGCCAAAGGAAGAGATTTCACTAAACCTATTTACTGACGATCAAGATGTTGTCGCATTTATTAATGAGTCAATGACTGGTGTTAAAGAGCTTACAAGATCTAAAGAAGTAATCATTAAGCCAAGATCAGCTGATAAGCCTGGTAAAGCTATTGTTAAAGCAACTGCGCATACTGAAATCTTTATACCACTTGAAGGTGTTATTGATCTTTCAGAGCAGGTTTCAAGACTTGAGAAAGAACTTTCTAAAGTTGAGAAAGAGTACGACAAAGTTGCTAAAAAACTTAATAACGAAAAGTTCATGGCAAATGCTCCTCAGGAAGTTAGAAATGAAGTTCAAGGCAAGGCCTCAGAGTTTGAAGCCCAAATGAACTCAATCAAAGAAAATATTCAAATGTTCAAATAATTTTTTTAAAGCTATCAGTTTACAAAATGTAGACTGGTAGCTTCTTTCAAATCTTATCCACAAACTTTCCTAAAAATTACGAATACTTGTAAGTAATTGTCAGTTTTAATCGCAAGAAAATATCTATAGTATTTAAGTACAACATTTTTTTGAATTGAGGACGGATTCTCTCTTAAAATCAAGGATGATTTATGTATCATTTACACGGAAGTGAATGGTTATGTATGGCGTATGCCCTAAAACCTTCGCGTCTATGGGCATACGTCATATAAACCTCTCGACAAAATTTCAAATAAAATTATTTTTTACAACTCAAAGCAGATAAGATCTTCTTGTAACGTGCGGTCTCCGACTTCTATCATTTGAGACTTGATAAATTCACCACCTTGCCTAAGGTAGAAATCACGAAATGGATTAGCTGCTAAAACACAGACATAAAAAGCTTTAATTCCATGTTTTTTAAACTCACTTTTAACAGCATCAAGAAGTGCTTTACCGATACCTTGCCCATGATATTTTTTTAACAGATATAAGGCATAGACTTCGCCCTCAATCCCGTGCTCATGTTCTCTTGCTATACCGTAATCGCAAAAGCCAATAACATCACCATCACTACCTGTAATCACGAAGGTACCGGACTTCTTCTCTTTGCGCGGGATAAAGCGGGCCCACATTTGTGCACGATCGGAGTATTTCAATGAATAAAGATAACTTTCTGAAACGATATTTTTATAGGTTTCCCACCAGCTATCAACGTGAACCCTGGCAAGACTAATGATATCCTCGAAGGTAGCTTGTCGAATTTTAGAGGTATCAATGGATGGTGGTATTTGGTCAGACCTCATACTATAAGGTTATCAATATTCCTTATTTGAGACAAGAGGGTAAATATCAGTTATCTACGAAGGTTCAAGTCTTAGAGAATAGAAGTTTATAATATAATCATAGACTTCAGATATAACTCGCAGATTTTTAACCTCATCAATTCCATATTGTACTAAATCAATACCTTCATATTTAAGAATCATCAATGAGCTATCCACGTAACCACAAGGAGAAAGATTAAAACCCATTTCCTTAACCAGTAGGGCTCGACATCCTTTGAGATGAGCTAGTTGTGTAAAGAGTAGATTTGAAGAGATAAAAAGATCGAAAGTCTCTAGTTTTGAGATAATTTCATCTTCATGCGACTGAAAAAACAAGCCCATTGCTTTCAATTTTTTAATAATTTCTCGATCATCTTCTTCTAAAGCTTCTTCTAAATGAGCTGGAACATAGAAGTATTTCTCAACTTCATCAAAGGTTGAAACCAAAGCTTCAATTCTCTCCAGGTAAAGTTCCTCATTAAAACGAGTTAAGTCCACACAGATTTTTTGATATTCTTTCTTTGTATCTGCTATCATCTTGATTGGTTTTGAATTTTTTAATTCTTCAACAAACTTTAGCACTGATAATTTCTTCTCGTCAGGAAATAGTCCTGAAAATGACTCCATTGAATGAGTATAGAAGTAGCTTTTAGGTCCGCCTGCAAGACCAATACGCTTCTTTGCTTTAAATGCCAGTCCAATAAAGGCTGAATGAAAGTCATTCACGTAGTCAATAAAATAATCAACATTGAAGACGTCATGAAGATTAGCTGCAAAATGATGTACTCCAAAAACGCTCTTCTCTTTCTCTTCAGGAATATTAAAAATATTGATCCTTTCCTTAAACCAGAAAGAATTATAAACACTCTTTTCATCGAGAATTAAATTTACTCGATTATCATTTTGAATTGTCACAATAGTCTCTAAAAGTGGTAATATCGCAACCATCTCTTCTTCTGTACCATGTAGTCTAATCAAAAAATTAAGCATTCTTCTGATCCAATTCACAGTATATCACTGTGAAGAACACCACCGCAAAAGGCAGAAAAAATAAGTTTAAAACGGGTATCGAAATCAAAAACATAAATAAGATTCCTCCAAGAAGGTAGGATAAAAATCCATGTCTCATATTTTGAAAACAAAGTCCAAATTCCAAATTATTTCTACTCCAAGAGTAGTCGATAAATGATATTGCGAGAATAAGGGCCCCTAGTAAGAAACTCACTGGAGGAAAGATAAAACCAATAATGATGTTGATAACTGATAAAAATATTACAAATGCAACTTTCTTTGCTTCGTTTTTAAAAACTTTTGGAAGCCCCTTCCAAAAGCCTTCTGAGTCCTTTGTTTCAATTGATGGTCGATAGATTTTCTCTACTCTTGAGCTAATTAAATCATTAAATGGAGCTGCAATAACGGATACGAAAATAAAGAATGTCCAATTTACTAAAACTGCGAACATTATAGAAATTAATGAAAAAAGCAATGTACTGACCCAACCCTCAACTTGGAACTTTTCAGCAAGATACTGCTCTCCTAATTTGAAAAGGTCTCCAAAAATATAACTTCCTAAGAAGTAATAACAAATAAACCCAATAACAACTGGGATAACACTAATCATGATAATTTTCTTATCCGATTTCATAATGTCTAAGGACTTAAAAAATAAATATGGAACTTTTAAAAACATATCTCCTCTCAAATTATAAATTTAAATCTTTCTAGTTTCGTAAAGTCTTCAAAATTTGGCTTATCAGGAATAGCTTTAACAATCTCTTTTAGCTTGCCCCACTGTAATTTATCTTCCAAGACTTTTGACTCGACGTAATTATTCTCTATAAAATCAATCTTTCTCTTCGCTTTATTTATCATACCGCTGGCACCTGCCATATTGCGATCTTCGAGATGATAAAGTGATGTCGCAATTTGAATAACAACCCAAAAAACATATCGAGCGTTATCCCCAATATGATCCATCCACAAATCTTCGACCTCTTCATGGCATAACCAGTAATCACCACTATTAAAAAGCTTCAGTCCTGGTATCAGTAAGTCATAATGCTCTTGCGTAAATCGGCCAAATTCTTCCATTGCTCTCACTTATATTTACTATTTTACAGGAACACCTACTTTTCGGTGTTCCTGATATAAATCTTAATGCTTTAACCTTAATATTTTCAGAGACTTAAGTCCACTAAATGACGCATCTTTGAATGACTAAACCACTTGAAAATTGATATTCTTCAGCTGCAAATTAGGAGTAAATTAATGAATAAAGAATTAGTACCAGATTACTTAAAAGAACTGCAAACATATCAGGCCGGGAAGCCTATTGATGAAGTTGCGCGCGAGAAAGGCCTAACAAAAATTAGCAAACTTGCCAGCAACGAAAATCCACTTGGTCCATCTCCATTTGCAATTAGAGAAATGACAAAAGGTCTCTGGGACCTTCACCGCTATCCAGACATGCATGCTTTTGCACTCAAATCAAAACTTGCTGAAATGTATAACCTAAAAAGAGAAAATATTATTTTAGGAAATGGTTCCGAAGGAATCATGGGTTATATTGCTCGTGCTTTTTTAAGACCAGGTGATGAAGTTCTAACTTGTGAAAATACATTTATTGGTTTCTACATTCTTGCAAGATCAGCAGGTGCAAAATTAAAACTTGTACCCCTTGATGACTCATACCGCTTTAATGTCGCAGCACTTGCTCAAAATATAACTGAGAATACAAAAGTTATCTATATTGCAAATCCAAATAATCCTACAGGTACTTATATCTCTAAAGAAGAATTCGATTTTCTTATGAGACACGTTCCAAAACATGTTCTCGTCATACTTGATGAGGCATACTTTGAATTTGCTATTGGACAACAGGACTATCCAGATTCAATGGATTACCGTTACGATAACGTTCTAACTCTAAGAACATTTTCAAAGGCCTACGGACTCTCTGGAATCCGTGTAGGTTATGGATTTGCTCATGAAGAACTTATCTCGTACCTCACTAAAGTAAAACTTCCATTCGAACCAAACCTTATTGGGCAACTTGGAGCCGTTGGAGCTCTTGAAGATCAGCCACACCTTGAGAGAACTCTTAAAAATAACAACAAGAGATATGATGAACTATTTGCATATCTTACTGAAAAAGGTTTTAAGCCAATTCCATCAGTTACTAATTTCGTGACAATTAAGACAGGAAGCTCTGAAGCGTCTGACCATCTCTTTCAAGCCCTACTTAATCACGGTGTCATCATTCGTCCACTTAAGGCCAATGAGATGCCAGATTTTGTACGAATTAGTATTGGAACAAAAGAAGAAATGGGTCACTTCTATGAAGCCATGGAAGCAATCATACCTGAATTTATGAAACTCTACGGGAGTCAATTATGAAAATATGTCGCTATATCCACAACTCAAACATTCGCCCAGAACCACGCCTTGGTATTTTAACTGATGATGGTCGTGTGATTGATGCTAACTATGTTTGGGCCTGTGACTATGAAAGAGAAGGGAAGTACAATTTCTGGGAACGTGCTAATTACACATGCCCTTCAAGTCTTTCTCAAATTTTAAAACTCAAAGATGATCCGATTGATTTTCTAAGTGAAACTTATGGACTTTTCCTATTCCTCGAAAAAGTTGGCGACCTTGAATTAAGAGATGGAACTCCAATCGTTTTTGATTTTGAAAATACAGGAGAGGTAAAACTATCATCCCCAATAGATAAGATTACAACTTATCGAGACTTCTATGCACATGAAAAGCATGTTCAAAAAGGCTTCGAAAAGCGCGGAGAAAAAATTCCGGATGCATGGTACGAAATACCAGCCTACTACAAGGGACCAACTCATGGTTTTATTGGACCAGAAGAGGAAGTTCTCTGGCCAAGTTATACAAATATTCTCGACTACGAACTTGAGCTTGCTATGGTTGTAGGAAAAGAAGGAAAGAATATTAAACCTGAAGATGCAGCTTCTCACATTTTTGGCTTCACAATACTTAATGATATCTCAGCTCGAGATATTCAAAAGAAGGAAATGGCAATCAGACTCGGACCAGCAAAAGGCAAGGACTTCTGTTCTGTTATTGGGCCTGTTATTGTTACTTTCGACGAATTTGACTTCATTGAGCCAAACTTAGAAATGAAAGCAATTGTAAACGGAGAAGAGTGGTCTCACGGCTTCTCGGGTGATTCGCATTTTTCATGGGCACAAATGATCACTCATGTTTCACAAGATGAGTGGGTACTGCCTGGTGATGTATTTGGAAGTGGAACAGTTGGTACAGGTTGTGGGCTCGAACTTGATAAGTGGATTCAGCCTGGAGATACGATTGAATTGCAAGTTGAAAAAATTGGAAACTTAATCAATAAAATTGGAAACAAGGGAAATGGTAATGGAAAATTTTAGAGCTAGTGGAACATACACAAAGCAAGCTCATGTGGATATCCCAGAAGGACTTTACGAAGAGGAGCATGGACGTAAGGGCTTCTTTGGAAGAGTAAGCCACCTTTATCATGAAAACCCACCAGTTAATTGGACTAATATTGAAGGTGAGCTTAAGCCGAGGGCATTACCTCCTCTATTTTCTCATAATGATATCAAAGAAGGCTATAAAGAGATTTTAAAGAATGCTGACTGCATTGTCAGTCTAGGCTACTTCACTAAAACAAAACGTATGTTTTTTAGGAATGCTGATTTTGATGAGCTTTTCTTTATCCATGATGGTTCAGGAAGAATTGAATCAATCTACGGTCACCTTAATTTCTCTAAAGGTGATTACATCGTCATGCCTCGTGGGACAACATATAAATTTTTCTATGAAACAAAGTCAAAAATTCTTAAGATAGAATCAGCATCTGAATTTGAAGAGCCATCAAGGGGAATTCTCGGACCAAACGCTCTTTATGATCAAACGGCAAAAGTTTATCCAGAAGCAGCAGTAGGCTCTGAAACAGATCTTGATGAGTATGTTGTAAGAATTAAAAGACTTGGAGAAATAACAAAAGTTACTTATCCATTTAATCCTCTTGATGTAAAGGGTTGGAAGGGTTCTGTATATCCATGGAAAATTTCTATCTATGACTACTGCCCTATTATGAGTCATCGTTATCATATTCCTCCATCTGGTCATACAACTTTTGTCGCAAAGAACTTTGTAATTTGTTCTTTCGTTGAGAGACCTCTTGAAGATAAGAAACATAAAGTATTGAAAGTCCCTTTCTATCATTCAAATATTGATTACGATGAAGTTCTTTTCTATCACCAAGGTAATTTCTTTAGTCGTGATAATATCGATGCAGGAGCTTTAACTTTCCACCCACAAGGGATTCACCATGGGCCTCATCCAAAGGCTTTTAAAGCTGGTGATGACAAATTATACACTGATGAATACGCAGTAATGATCGACACGAGATACCCATTAAAACCAACAGAATGGTTTTCAAGTGTTGAAAATAAAAATTACTGGAAAAGCTGGATGTAGGAGAAACGATGCTAAGCTTTGATACAAATAAAACATTTCAAGAAAACTATAAATTCCTTATTGGCTCAATATTACCAAGACCAATAGCAGTTGTTTCGACAATAAATGAAGATGGAAGCAATAATGTTGCTCCTTTCTCTTTCTTTACAGCTGTTAGTGCCAAGCCAATGATCGTTGCTTTTTCTCCAATGATTAAAAGTTCGACAGGAGAAATGAAAGATACTCCAAGAAATATCTTTAGAGAGAAAGAGTTTGTGATTAGCTTTGTTACTGAAGATATCATTGCGAAAATTAACTCTTGTTCTCAAGAATTACCATATGGAGCAGATGAGTTTATTCACTCAGGGCTAACACCAATTGATTCAGAAATTGTAAAAGCCAAGCGAGTTAAAGAAAGCCCAATTCATTTTGAATGCATCTACAGAGATCATATTAGCTACGGTGACCAACCAGGATGTGGTCAAATTATCACAGGTGAAGTTGTGAAAGTTCACATCAATGAAGAACTTTATGACCAAGGTAGAGTTAGCACAGACGCATTTAAACCGGTTGGTAGAGGTGCTGGAAATGACTGGATACTTTGTGACAATCGAGTTGAACTGGACAGGCTAATGGCCGCTCAAATCCAAAAATAGTCGCCTTTAATTAGGCGACTTGCTTTTGAATCTCTTTAACAACCTGACCAATCTTAAGCTTAAGATCATCAATCTTGAATGGCTTCGCTAAGAAATGATTTGTAAAATTCTTCGCTTCAGAAATATTCTCAGGAGTGAAACCACCAGAAATAATGATTATTTTTGTACGAGAGAAGTTTGCCTCGTCACTTAAGTGGTTTAACACCTCAAGCCCGTCGAGCTTTGGCATCGATAAATCAAGTAATACAATATCAAATTTTTGATTTGTAAGCTTTCTCATAGCATCTTGGCCATCATATGAGCAAAGTACTGATTTAAATACTGGAAATTGCTTCAGCGTCTCAGCAATCATGTCCGTTAGTTTTCTCTCGTCATCTACGACTAATACACTTAAGCTCATATTTTTCCTCAAATCTAAATACTTATATTATTAATATATTACGAAAGATTCGGGATTATACTGAAGTTAATTTTATCTAATTTTTCTTAAACTGATTGATTTCGAGAGGTTGCCCCAGACCCAGAAAAGGTCTGAGGCGTATACTTTTTATTTAATTTTAACGTCTTCTGCCAACTTCTTAAATGTTTTCTCTTCTCTGATTGCATACATAAGATTCGACTTCATTTTCTCATCTTTCATGTAGAATTCTTTAACTTGTTCAGGTTGAAGCCCTGTTAACTTAG
Source organism: Bacteriovorax sp. Seq25_V (assembly GCF_000447795.1). NCBI lineage: Bacteria > Pseudomonadati > Bdellovibrionota > Bacteriovoracia > Bacteriovoracales > Bacteriovoracaceae > Bacteriovorax > Bacteriovorax sp. Seq25_V. Next base: position 178,265 of record NZ_AUNI01000017.1, read on the forward strand.
CAGACTCTTCAATCTTAACATCTAGATCAGCATCAGTTGCTTCAATGTTATATTTCTTAGCTAGTGTATCTAGGATTAGACCAGACTTAACTTGGAAGATTGCTTTTGTTGTAAGGTCAGATGCCCACTTAGAGAAATACTCTCCTAACATATCTTCAGAGAAACCTTGTGACTTAAGATTATTTGAAAGATCTTGCTTTAAGTAGTTTTCTTGTTGAACAACCATTGCCTTTGGAACTTCAAAAGAATTTTCTTCGATTAGTTTTTCAAGGATTTCTTGATTTAACTTTTCTTCTACTTGTCTTTCTTTTTGCTTTGTTAGATTTTCTTTTGTCTTTGTTTGGAAATCAGCAACAGACTCGAAACCTAATTCTTTAGCCATTTCATCATTAAACTCTGGGTAAGATCTTTCTTTAATCTCTAATAGTTCAACATGAAACTTAACTTGTGCTTCTTTAAGGTCTGCAACGTGGTAGTCAGCTGGGAAAGTTAACTCAATAGTCTTCTTATCACCTTTCTTAAGACCGATCATTCCATCTTCAAATCCTGGAATAAATTGTCCAGAACCGATTTCAAGAAGGTACTCTTCACCCTTCATATTTTCTGGTTTTTCACCATCAGCTTTTTCACCTTCAAAGTTAAAAACAGCGAATTGTCCTTTTGCAAGTTTTGCTTTTGCATCAGCAACTTCTTTCATTTCAGCTTTTGGCGCTAAGTAGTTTTTCTTAACGTTTTCAACTTCTTCTTCTTTAACTTCTACTGAATCTTTCTTAAAAGAAAGCTTTGAGTAATCTTTAAGTTCAACAGTTGGGAATACTTCAACAACGGCATCAAAACTTACCGATTTACCTTGGTCATACTTAACGTTTTCAAGAGCTGGGTAACCAACCATTCTTACGTCTTCTTTATTAACCGCTTCAAAAAGTTCTTTTTGTAGAAAGTTATTTAGAGCATCAGACTCAACTTGTGGACGGTATAGTTTTTCAACCATAGCCACTGGAGCTTTACCTTTTCTAAATCCTTTAATATTTACTGTTTTCTGCTTTTGCTTAAGCGCAACTTTGATTTGTTCTGTTAAATCAAGGTTATCGAATGTAAAAACAAATTTCTTAGTGCATCCATTAACATTTTCAACTTTATAAGCCATTACACTGTCCTTTCTTGCATTGCTTCATTTTTAAAAATAATCTCTGAAAAACTATCGAAAAAAGCGATGAAAGTCAATGAAAAGCAATTTTAATAGCTAACTTGGACTAAATATAAACCCTGTGGAGGAGCCGTTGGTGCAAATTTCTGAGTACTTTGTATGGCCATATAATCTCTCAAATCCTCAATAGATTTTTTTGACGAACCCACCGACCAAACACTGGCCATAATTAAGCGAACCATCTGCTTTAAAAAACCATTTCCTTTTATTTTTAAAACAAAAGTATTCTCTGGAAAATCAAAGATGTGGTGTGAAACCTTTTCGACTCGACACTCTGTAATCGTTCTGACTGTTGATTTCACAGGAGTCCCAACTGTTCTAAAGTTTTCAAAATCATGTTCACCAATAAATAATGAACATGCTTGATTCATAAGTTCCAAATCAAGTTCCTGATTCAAAAAAGTTAATAGCTCTTGATAGTGAGGACTAATGTCTTTAGAAGTTGAAAAATAGTAGTGATATTCTTTTTCGATAGCATCAAAAACAGGATTGAAGTCTTCGCTAGCAACTTCAACTTCCTTAAGTTTAATATCTGCATGAATGAGTGAGTTAATCGCTTTCTTAAACGCTGAGGACTCAATTCTAAGGGGTGTAGCAATACGAATAGCTTGCCCCAAAGCATGAACACCCGTATCCGTTCTTCCGGAGCCTATTATTTGAATATCACTGATCTTACAATTTGAAATTTTAGCGACAACTTTTTCAATCTCACCCTGGATAGAGATTTGATCGGGTTGCTTTTGCCAACCCGAAAACTGTGTCCCTTTATAAGAAACGATTGCTTTATAGAAGTTCAAACTTGAACCCAAGTCCAAAAGAAGTGCCAGAGATACCAAATTCATCTGACTTACTATTTGAAGCATCCATCATTCTTCCCGTGAATGCTAAGGAAAAATCTGATACTTCACTATTCGTTTTTAAATAATTTGCCCATGAAGGAAACATCTGGGAAAGAGATAACTCAAGACTAGCTTCAGCCGCATACCCAGTTAGTACCTGACGAATATTTTTATCGTCATCCTCTTCACCTCTATCAGAACGATTTTGTATTACACCAACTGCAAGTCCACCCGCTGCAACACTAACTCCAACATAGCGGCCAAGATTCAATTTTGACCCTAGCATAAAATCAATAGGTAAAAGCCAAAGATTAAAACTTGTTTCACTTAATGAGCCATCATCAATAAAGCGTCCCCTACCAGTGTTGTAAGATAAACCAGTATTAGTCTTCCAATAGAAATCAAAAGCTCCACGGTAAAACATCTTCTGGTATGAAAGTAGAAAATAACCACTCTGCCCTGATTTTGCAGAGTTTTCATTTCTAAATGTTTTTTCAAAAACATCACCTTTTGAATTATACGTGAAAGTATCGTAGAGATATGTAAACGTTAGCGCTGAATCAGCTTTTTGGAAAAGCTCGAGTGCTAATTCTGAATTTTTAAATTCAAGATAATTTTCATTACCTTCTTTTGGAACATCGTACTTCTCTGTCCATTCATCACTTGCTCCAACAGGAACTCCCATTCCATCAGAACTTAAACCTTCTTTCTCAACAAGGTTTTCTTTAATTCCATTTTCCAAATAAGGCGATGTCGCCTCTAAATCAGAGTTCTCATATGGCGATTCAGTAATCTGCCCTGGAAGGTTTTGTTCAGCATCTGTCTCAGCAAAAACTGAGAAAGAAACAAAAAGTGTAATTAATAGAAGTAAATTCTTCTTACTCTTCTTCATCCTCATTCCAATCAAAGATATGTGACATCTCTTTGCGTTTTACAAAAGCGTATACTAAACATGATAGTACATAAACAACCATAACACAAAGAATCATAAACTGCTCATGAAGTAAAATGAGAGCAAAAGTTAGAAAAATCAACGCAAGAACTTTCCTTTTATTCTTCTTCACAAATTCAGAATCTTTGAAAGAGGCAAAAGGAATACTTGAGATCATCAAAAAACTAAAAAATAAAGAATAGAAAATTGCAATATACTGCGAGTATGGACCAAAATCCAACTCCGTCGCGCAGAGAACAAATCCAATTACAGCAAGAGCAGCACCAGGAATTGGCAAACCTTGAAAATAGTCAGATGAAATTTTATCAATATTAGCATTAAACCTTGCAAGCCTTAAAGCTCCACAAAGAAGGTATATAAAGGAAATAACGAGTCCTACTCTACCTAGACTAACAAAGAACTTCATGTAGAGAAGAAGTGCTGGAGCCATTCCAAATGAAATAACATCACTAATAGAATCAAACTGCTCCCCAAAAGCCGATTGAGTACCAGTAAGTCTTGCAACTCTCCCGTCAACCATATCAAAAATAGCCCCTAAAAGAAGAATCATTGATCCAATATAAAACTGGCCTCTAATTGCAAATATAATGGAACTAAAACCACATGCCATATTAAGGGCGGTAAAAGTGTTTGGTAAAAAGAATGCTATTCTCTTTGGTCCTTGGATAATCATTTATTTTCCTCTTCATTAAAACGAGCAACAATTGTCTCAGTCGATACAACTCTACTTCCATCAGCTACTTCAACATCAAAGCTTTTTGGTAATATAATCTTAGTGATTCCACCAAAGGGAAAGAAGCCAATAGAGGACTGTCTTCTTCCTCGATCTCCAGGAAGAACAACTAGGTCAGCAACCTTTCCAGTAAAGTAACGTATAAAATTTAAAGTTATAACTCTATTTTTTTTATCTTTAAGCTCAAGCACAATTCCACGCTCTGGCACAAAATCAGCATCTGACGAAAAACGATAAAGATACGAATCTTTATTCATAATAAGGTTTTTAATCTCACATGTAATCGGCAAGTAAATTCCAAAGTTATCAATAAAAGAAGTTCTAATTGTCACAACTTTTGAATCTTCTTCTTCTTTTATTGCAACAACTTTCCCACTAATTGGTGCATACACTGTCCCAAGTGTGGTGATTTGATCTTCATGATCAAAAACGATCTTCTTTCTATAGAAAAAGAAATGTGCCGCAAGAATTAATGCAGTTACTAGGAATAATAGAAAACTACCTATCACGAGAAAGAAAAGAAGTGCTGTTACATAGTAGAACATTGCTGTTCGCGACATATATGATAATTTCATTCAAAGAAATTACCAATATCTTCCTAGATTGTCATTTGCTGCTTTTACTAAATTCAACTTCAACAGGTCGAAAATAGAAAGGCTTTTGACGCATATCGGCTTCAACTACAAACTTGAATACTTTAGAGCAAGACTTTTCAAGAAGTGCAACTGAATCAAAAGCGTTCTCAATTCCCTTCGTCCCCTGTCCAAATGTAACGAGCCTAGAGTTTGCCCCAACATAATCCTCAAGAAACTCTTGAGCTGAAACGAGTTTCTCATCTCCCACAGGAGTGCGAACATAAGTTTCACTCTTAAAAGCCGGATAGAACCAATAATCCCACTCTACGCAAAGAAGTTCACAAAATAAATGAGAAGGAAAACTATAGATTTTCTTTCCCTCAAGCTCCAGTATTTGGTTAATCCCTTCAGAGACTCTCATGCCCGTATAAGAGCCTGGACCAGAGATCGTGAAATATGCAGCAATATCTGAAACAGACAAACCATGCTTGGTAAGCAAAGCATGGATTTCTCCGTGTATAATTTCCGAAGTTCTCTTTGTTTCAATAAAGAGCTTCTCAACCCATTCGTAATTCGAGTCAAGAAGTCCAATCGTTAAATTATTTGTCGTATCAAGATATAAGTAGTTCATTATAAAAATCTGATAAAGTCGTTAAATAAAGCTCCGACCATTAAGAGCAGTAGAAGTGATAACCCAAATTGCTGAGCAATTTCAAGCTTTCTTCTTGAAAGTGGTCCACCATTAACTACTTCGAGGATAATAAACATAATATGGCCACCATCAAGAACAGGGATTGGAAATAAATTAATTACTCCCAAGTTCACAGAGATTAATGCCATCAACTGAAAGAAGTACGACATACTTGTATTAAATGAGTCAGATGCAACTTTTCCAATAGCAAGCGGTCCACCAATATTCTTAAAAGAGGTCTCAGCGAAAATAAGCTTCTTAAATCCTTCTAGGGTTTTCTTAATACTTTCAATTGTACGAGAAAAACTCTTCTTCACAGCATGACCAAACGATAGCGGTTCAGTGTTTACATACTTACCACCAACATACATACCAGATGAGTAAACCCCAATTAACTTAACTGTCGCCCCAGAGATAGTTTTGACTTCAGGGACAATAGTTTTTTTCAAGGTTTCACCATCTCTGATAACCTCAACCTCAACACCACTACTATCAGAATCCTGAACAAGCTTTCTTAGAGATTCAAAACTTAAGACAGTTACACCACGAACCCTCTTAATAATGTCCCCAGATTTTAGCCCCGCTTTATCCGCTGGCGAATTCATATTCACACTCTTCACTACGAGGTCAACAGGAAATAAATTTTGATTCACCACCGACTCATGGATTGAAACTCCAGAGTGATTAAACTCCACAGCAGGAACAGAAACATCAAGTTCTGGCTCATTTTCTAAAACAGATTGTGTCGATAATTTATGTAAGTATATTTTCCCACTCGAAAGCTCAAGCTCTTCTAATGATGTAGACCAATCAATTGAAGATTGATCAGTTGAGAGTCCATAATACTCTCCAGCAGCAGACTTAAGAACTGGCTTTATCAAAAGTGGTGGATACTCCGCCATTTTTTCAAAAAACTCATCTGCAGTTAAATCAAGATTAACAATGACAGGTGTTCCTAATCTCGAAACCTCAAGTGTCCTGATCTTTCCATCAGACTCAAGTAAGATGTCACTTGGAGAAGATATCACATTTTCGTTAACTTTCTTTAACACATCACCAGATCTTAACCCAAGCTTATAAAACTCAGAGCTAATTTCAATATTACCCATTTTAATTTCAGGAACTTTTTCGCCTGTAACAAATAGTGTGAAAAAAATAAAAAATGCAAGAATAAAATTTGCAAGTGGTCCACCAAAGACAATCCAAAATCGTGCCATCTTACTCTTAAAAACAAAGCTATATCTTCTTAAGTTCTCTGGAACATCTTTACTATTTAATGGGTCATCGCCAAACATCTTCACATATCCACCAAGTGGAATGAGCGAAATAGCATACTCCGTGAAACCTTTTTTAAATTTTAAGATTTTTGGTCCAAATCCAATTGAAAATACTTCAACTCGTACCCCAAAAAGTCTTGCAAACAAAAAGTGTCCAAGCTCGTGAAAGAAAACCAATGGACCTAAGAATAAAATAAATATTGCAATTTTTTCTAACATAATTTCTTCCTTAAAAATTAATGTAATTCATAAATGTCGCATAAAAAGGTGCGACAAAAATTAAACTATCAATACGATCATACACTCCACCATGTCCAGGTATAAGTGATGAACTATCTTTGATTCCAAACTGTCTTTTGAATTTTGATTGTACAAGATCACCAATCTGAGAAAGTAATCCAAATACAACAAATAGAGCTAGATATTTAACTCCATTAAAGCTGACGAGTAAGTTCCAAGCAACCGTTCCAACGATACCAGAAAATAAGGCTCCGCCAACAAGACCTTCAATTGTTTTATTTGGACTAACCGATGGCCATAACTTGTGCTTGCCAAAGTTCTTTCCAAAAAACCATGCCCCAGTATCCATACCAAAATTAATAAGCATCAGTACGACAATAACTTGGATCCACTTTCCGTAGAAAAGTAAGGAAGCAAGGGATGCCATTGGAAATAAGCAAAATAGCGCTACGACAAACGGGAATTTAGAAAGAATATCTTTAACAAAACCTGACTCCATTTTTGTCCCAAATAGGTAAAAGAGCATAAATGAATTTAACAATAACCCAGCATTAACGAGCATATAATTAAGGTCAAAACTTTTATCGACAATATTGAGATATACAAAAGGAGCAACAAAGATTAACTGAGTAACAAGGTAGCTAACCGAAAATCTTTTCTTTTTAATAAAATTGCAAAAGAGTTCATCCACGCAAATCATCCCTACTACAGCTAGGAAAATAATAGTTTGGAACAAACCTGAATATATTATCGAGCAAACAATCGCAGCTAAAACAAGCGCTGAAACTATTCGCTGTTGTGTATTAGTCATTAATTTCTCACTTTTAGTAGAGACTATGGTTAGACTTTGCCAAGCATTTCGTCGATTCAAGACTTTCAGCTTCTTCAATAGCTCCAAATCTTCTCTCACGGCACTCAACTGTTTTTAATATATTGATAAACTCTTCTTCACTAAATTCTGGCCACTTTGTCTGAGTAAAAAACAACTCGGCGTAAGCAATTTGCCATAGAAGAAAATTCGATACTCTTTGATCACCGCCAGTTCTAATTAGAAGATCAATATCTCCTACTTCCGGATGATATAAAGACTTAGAAATTGATTCCTCACTAACTTCCTTACCTTCTGAAATTAATTTATTCACAGCCCTTACAATTTCATCTCTCCCGCCGTAGCCAAAAGCAAATGATAACTTAAGCCCCTCAAAACTCTCAGTAAGTTCTTCAAGATCTTTAACTAGCTTAATTGTCGCTGGAGGAAGTTTTGAAATATCTCCAATTACTTTGAATTGGATTCTATTTGTAATAATTCTTTCTCTTTCTTTAAGAAGAAATTTTTTTAAAAGTTTAAATAACGTTTTGACTTCGAACTCTGGACGACTCCAGTTTTCTGTAGAAAATGCGTATAATGTTAAGGACCTTAATCCAACATCATCAGCGGCTTCGACAATATTTGAGACGATCGAGCTCCCTCTGATGTGACCCCAGACTCTTTCATGGGCACGTTGCTTTGCCCATCGACCGTTGCCATCCATTACGATGGCAACATTCTTAATTTTGTCGACTTTAAAATCAATCATATCTGATTAAACTGTAAGAACTTCTTTTTCTTTAGTTTCAATAACCTTATCAACGTCTTTGATAAAGCTATCTGTAATTGTTTGAATTTCTGCTTGAAATTTTTTAGAATCATCTTCAGAGATCTCTTTATTCTTTTCAGATTTTTTAACCTGATCATTTCCATCTCTTCTGATATTTCTAATTGCGATCTTCGCATCTTCTCCAAGCTTTTTAATTTCTTTAACTTGTTCCTTTCTTCTTTCCTCAGTTAGCGCAGGAAATTGAATACGAATTAAGTTACCATCGTTTGATGGATTTAAACCAAGATTTGCATTAATAATTGATTTTTCAATTTCTGGAATTAATGTTTTATCAAATGGTTGAATCTGCAGAAGTCTAGCTTCTGGAGTTGAAATTTGTCCAACTTGCTTAACTGGAGTTGGAGAACCGTAGTAATCAACCATAACACCATCAAGAACATTAGCAGATGCTCTACCTGTTCTAACTTTTGATAATTGATTTTTTAAAGATTCAATAGATTTAGACATTCCACGATCTAATTCTTGTTTTATTCCTTCAATCATTTTATTACCTCGTACTTATTTAAAAACTCTAGTTCCAATTTTATCACCAGATACTGCTCTCGCTATATTACCCTTTTCAAACATATTGAAAACGATAATCTCCATAGCATTATCCATACATAAAGAAATTGCAGCAGAGTCCATTACTCCAATTCCTCTATTTAGAACATCAATATACTCTAATTCTTCGAATTTGACAGCATCTTCATGCTTCATTGGATCTTTATCATAGATTCCGTCAACTTTAGTAGCCTTGAAAATAACATCTGCGTCAATTTCATTAGCCCTAAGAGCTGCCGCCGTATCAGTTGTAAAATATGGATTCCCTGTACCTGCAGCAAAAATCACGATTCTCTTTTTCTCAAGATGTCTCACTGCACGTCTTCTAATATATGACTCACAAACTTCTGGCATTGTAATAGCTGACAGAACTCTCGTGTATAGCCCGCGTCTCTCAAGACTATCCTGAAGAGCGAGTGAATTGATAATCGTTGCCATCATCCCCATGTGATCAGATGTCGTTCTATCCATTCCCTTTGTTGTTCCCGCAACTCCTCGGTGAATATTTCCACCACCAATTACGATAGCAACCTCTACACCCATTGCGCTTAGATCTGCAATTTCACCTGAAATCTGAGAAAGAACTTCAGGACAAACACCGTGCCCCTTCTCTCCCGCTAAAGCTTCCCCTGACAATTTTAATAAAATTCTCTTATATTTCATTGATCCCTCTCAAGTCTTTATTTCAGGCAAAAAAAAGGGGCTTTAAAAAGCCCCTTAATTTATATAATAATTTTTTATTGCTTAGCAGTTAGCTTTGCAACTTCGTCTGCTAGATTGTCTTCTTTCTTCTCAACACCTTCACCTAGGTTAAGTTTATTGAAAGATTTAACAGAAATCGTAGCACCTGTATTCTTAGCAACTTCAGCTATTAGCTTAGAAATTGAAAGATCTGGGTTCTTAACGAATGTTTGCTCAAGAAGACAAACTTCTTTTGCAAGCTTAGCAAGTTTACCTTCAACGATTTTACCAATCATTGCTTCCGGCTTACCTTCTTCTTTAAGTTGAGCTGTATAAACTTCAGCTTCTCTCTTTTTGAAGTCTTCATCAATATCTGAACCAGATAGGAACTTTGGATCTGCAGCAGCTACGTGCATAGCGATATCTTTCGCTAATTCTTCAACTTCTGCTCCAGTGTTTGTTGTATTTAAATTAACAACAACACCGATTTTTCCACCGTGGTTATATGTACCAAAAACACCTTCAGTTTGGTCAATTACCATTCTTCTGATATCAACTTTCTCACCACACTTAAGTGTAAGCTCAGTAGCTTCACCATTCATTGCAGTTTGAAGAGCAGCAATATCAGCTGGCTTATTAGTAAGTGCATAGTTAGCAACTTTCTTTGCGAAACCTTGGAAGTCATCACCTTTAGAAACAAAGTCTGTTTCACAGTTTACTTCTACTACAACAGCAGTGTTACCTTCGTTAAGTGTTACAACAACACCTTCCGCAGCTACTCTACCTTGTTTCTTTGCAGCAGTCGCAAGACCTTTAGTTCTTAGAAAATCGATCGCCGCTTCTAAGTCACCATTAGTTTCAGTCAGGGCTTTTTTGCAATCCATCATCCCTGCACCAGTTTTTTCTCTTAATTCTTTAACAGCACCAGCCGTAATCGCCATGATTACCTCTCTATAGTTTTTAGTAATAAAAAGTTTTAATTAAACGTCTTCTTCTTCACCAGCAAGATCAATATCGTGCTCGTACTTAGAAAGAATTTCATCTTCTAAAGCTTTATCTTTTGCAGATGCTCCAGATCTAACTTTAGCAGCTCCACCAGCTTCATTAACAGCAGATGCAAAGTAATCAGCAAATAGAGAAATTGACTTGATTGCATCGTCGTTACCTGGAACAACATAATCAATACCTGTTGGATCACAGTTTGTATCAGTGATAGCTACAACTGGAATACCTAGTGTATTTGCTTCTTGGATTGCAATTCTTTCATTGCTTGGATCTACGATAAAGATTGCTCCTGGAAGCTTTCTCATATCTTTGATACCACCAAGGTTTTTCTCTAGTTTTTCAACATCTTTAGAAACTTTGATTCTTTCTTTTTTAGTTAAAAGTTCGAAATCACCTGTTTCTTTCATTTTTTCAACTTTTCTTAGTTTATCAATTGAAAGGTTGATTGTTTTATAGTTTGTAAGCATCCCACCTAGCCATCTGTGAGTTACGTGGAAAGCACCACAAGACTCAGCTGCATTTCTTACTGTTTCAGAAGCTTGTCTTTTTGTAGCTACGAAAAGAACTGGCTTACCTTCAGAAGCAACTTTTTTAATGAAGTCGTGAGCTTTTTTTGCAAGAGGGATAGTTTTTGCAAGGTCAACGATATAGATACCGTTTCTTTCTCCAAAAACATACTTTTTCATTTTTGGATTCCACTTGTGTGTTTGGTGACCAAAGTGTGAACCTGCTGCTAATAGGTCTTTGATGTTTAATTCTTTAGACATAAATACTCCTAGTTGGTTAGTCTAATCACCCCAAGCCAACGGACCAACCGTTGAGGTGAATGTTATTTTCGCGATATTGCGATTGTGAAAATTTGTAACACTTTGTCACTAAAGAATCAAGCTTTAAAACAAAGAAAAGCCCATTATAGACAGGGCTTTAGATATGGCAAGAGGGTAAGATTCAACCTAAAATTGTGCATCATCACCAGAGTGTAATACTTTTCGCGGTTTTGAACCTTGAGCCGGTCCAACAACGCCTCTTCTCTCCATTTCCTCAACAAGATTTGCTGCTCTGTTATAACCAATCCTCAATCTTCTTTGAAGCATTGACGCCGAAGCTGATCTCGACTCCACAACAATTTTTAGTGCCTCACCATACATATCATCATCTGCAGAGTCTGATGAAGAAGGAATATGCGATCCATATGTGTAATCATCTGTCTCAACTTCACCACCACTCTCAAGAAAATCCATTGCATTTGTATTAAACTCACATGGAATATCTTCTAGTTTATTAGTCAGTGCTTCAATCTCGTCTTCATTAACATATGATGAGTGAACACGCTGCGTAGAAATACCATGCTTGTAAAGCATATCTCCCTTACCAAGAAGTCTCTCCGCTCCCATTTTATCAAGAATTGTTCTCGAGTCTGTTTGCGAAGTTACTCTAAACGAAACCCTTGTTGGGAAGTTAGACTTGATAACCCCAGTAATAACATCAACAGACGGCCTCTGTGTCGCTAAGATAATATGTATACCGGCCGCTCTCGCTTTTGCTGCAAGACGAGCAATATTATTTTCAATTTCTTTTCCAGCCTTAGTTAAAATAAGGTCAGCGAACTCATCCACAATAATTACAAGATAAGGCAACTCGTAATCCTCAGCTCCAGAGTCTTCATAAAACTGATGAATATTTGCAAGCATTGATGGCGTTGCCTTCTCGAGCTTATCATTAAATCCTGAAATATTTCTAACCCCAAATTCACGAAGAATAGAATATCTTCTTTCCATCTCCTGAACGGCCCACAATAGAGAAATTGAAGCCGTCTTCGCATCAGTAATTACAGGCATCACAAGGTGTGGAAGTTTTGAATAAAGAGCAAGTTCTAATTGTTTAGGATCAATTAAAATTAACTTCATTTTTTTCGGAGACTTCTTAATCAATAACGAAACAAGAAGAGAGTTAATAAAAACTGACTTACCAGCACCAGTCGCACCGGCAACAAGCATGTGCGGACAACTTGCAAGATCGATAACAAACGGCTCACCAAATGCATCTTTACCCATCGCGATAGGTAGTCCATATTTGGATTTTTGAAAGTCGTCTGAATTAAGTACCTCATCAAGGTAAATAATCTCACGCGGATTTCTTGGTACTTCAATACCAACAGTATCTCTTCCCATCATTGATGGAACAACTCTAATAGGTACACCATACAAAGCAAGTGAAAGATCCTCTGTCGCATTGGATATCTTCGATACTTTTACACCTGCGCCAGGCTTGAACTCGAACGTATCTACAACAGGCCCTTTTAGAACATTAACAATATTACCTTCAATCTTAAATTCATTGAGCTTAGCTTCTAGAAGACCTATGATTTGTTCAAAGTATTCGCTATCTGGCTCACGATTCTGCTTAGCTTCTCTAGTTTCGCTAAGAGTTTCAACAATATTAAAATACTTATTGTCAGAAGAGGTATCCGCAAATTTATTAAGTGTTTTAATATCTGAAACCATTCTAACCTGAGGTTCTCTTCTTGGGGCTACACCAGTGTCAGCATCAAGTTCGTTACTAGCATTCTCCAAGTTTTCGTTTACGTTATCTGATTTAGGGCCAAAAACTTGTGTAAAACTCTTTTCTTCTTTTGCTGCCACAACTTCATCAGAAGATTCGTCAGTTGAGTCCGACTTATTGAAAATCGAAGGAACAAACTTTTTAAATCTAGACTCTTTATCGTCAATTTTTTCTACAGATGACTTCTTATCATCTGGCTGACTTAAAAAGAGTGGTTTTTCACTCGTCTTAGACTTAAGCAATGATGAAACTTTATTTTCAACACTTGGGGTATGTACTCCCTCAGATTTTTGAAGAAATGGAAGAGACTTAACCTTTTCATTTACGGCCCTATATTTTGAAGGGATAGACTTAACTGCTACGAATGCATGCTGAAGTGTGTCTTTGAAAGAAGATCTAAACGTCCCAACAAGAAATAATATCAATGAAGTGAAACAATATAGACCTAACCATAGAGGCTCGAAAAAATCATGTAGGAAAAAATAAATTCCTCTACCTAGAGCTGACGGATATGCGAAGTAAACTGCTGTAGAGAAAAAGAATATGAGAGCGAAAAAGTTTAAAGTATCCACCATAAAAGTTCGCTTGTCATAAATGAAAGTGAAACAAAAAGCGAAAATCATGAAGGGCACAATTGACCATGGACCAGTGTAATAAGAAACGTAAGTTACGAGTGAAAAAAAGTAGTATGTGATGATATTGCCAGAACCGGCAGACGTAATTGCAAAGCTATTATCAGGTAAATCATTACCATAATAGAAAGTTACAAAAGAGAAAATTGTCATTACAAATAGTAAAAATAGCTGTGATTTTAATATATTACGTTTCATATTGTAATTGTATCTTGATGAGTAAGTAGGTGTAAATGGCTTTGGAGATATTTGAGATATATTATTTTCGAAAAAAGGCAAAAAAAAAGCAGATCTTTGATCTGGCTTTTTTAAAATATAGATGGTGCCTCTTCCTAGTCTCACACCAAGTCCCCCTGGCACTACCTTCGGCGATAGCGGGCTTAACTGCTGAGTTCGGGATGGGATCAGGTGTTTCCCCGCTGCTATCGAGACACCAAAACTTTAAATCTTGATGTTTATAATAAATTTTAAAGATCTTTGCAAGCTTTTTATCACTCACAATATAAGTTTTAACACTTACAAAACAGAACCAGATAGAAACGAACTCATAAGTTAAAGTTAAATAAAGCAAAAAGACAAATTAGTATCGCTCAGCTCAACACATTACTGCGCTTACACATGCGACCTATCAAGCTCGTAGTCTACAAGCTGTCTTATGGAAATCTTATCTTGTGATGGGCTTCCCACTTAGATGCTTTCAGCGGTTATCCCTTCCGAACTTAGCTACTCGGCGATGCAGCTGGCGCCACAACCGATACACCATAGGTTCGTCCAACCCGGTCCTCTCGTACTAAGGTCAGATTCACTCAAATTTCCTACGCCCACGGAGGATAGAGACCGAACTGTCTCACGACGTTCTGAACCCAGCTCGCGTACCGCTTTAATTGACGAACAGTCAAACCCTTGGGACCTGCTCCAGCCCCAGGATGCGATGAGCCGACATCGAGGTGCCAAACCTCCCCGTCGATGTGAACTCTTGGGGGAGATCAGCCTGTTATCCCCGGAGTACCTTTTATCCGTTGAGCGATGGCCCTTCCACTCGGAACCACCGGATCACTAACACCGTCTTTCGACCCTGCGCCACTCGTTTGTGTTGCAGTCAAGCTCCCTTATGCGTTTACACTCTACGCCCGGTTTCCATGCGGGCTGAGGGAACCTTTGTGCGCCTCCGTTACTCTTTAGGAGGCGACCGCCCCAGTCAAACTGCCCACCAGACATTGTCCCCCGACCAGATTATGATCGCAGGTTAGGATTTCAATTAGCAAAGGGTGGTATTTCAAGGATGCCTCCACGTACGCCGGAACGCACGCATCAAAAGCTCCCACCTATCCTACGCATTACTAATCAAAAACCAATGTCAAGCTACAGTAAAGGTTCACGGGGTCTTTTCGTCCTTCCGCGGGTAGCCCGTATCTTCACGGGCACTCCAATTTCGCTGGGTCTCCTGTTGAGACAGTGGGGAAGTCGTTACGCCATTCGTGCAGGTCGGAACTTACCCGACTAGGAATTTCGCTACCTTAGGACCGTTATAGTTACGGCCGCCGTTTACTGGGGCTTCAATTCAAAGCTTCTCCCGAAGGATAACCTCTCCTCTTAACCTTCCAGCACCGGGCAGGCGTCAGACCCTATACTTCCACTTGCGTGTTTGCAGAGTCCTATGTTTTTGATAAACAGTCGCTACCCCCTTTTCACTGCGACCCCCATAAGCTACACCAGCAAGTGATGTCACCAATAGAGGCGTGCCTTATCCCGAAGTTACGGCACCAATTTGCAGAGTTCCTTAACAAGAGTTATCCCAAGCGCCTGAGGATTCTCTCCTCATCTACCTGTGTCGGTTTACGGTACGGATTAATAACAATCTCCATGCGAAGCTTTTCTGGGAAGCATAGGGTTACGAACTTCGGGCAAGCCCTCGTCATCACGCCTCAAGGTTAATGGAAAAACGGATTTGCCTATCTTTCCCCTCTACACGCTTAAACCACCATCCAATAGGTGGATTCGCTACCTTTCTCCGTCACTCCTTCATGTCAAACGATTATTACTAAGTACAGGAATATTAACCTGTTGTCCATCGATTACGCCTTTCGGCCTCACCTTAGGATCCGACTAACCCTGGGCGGAGTCACCTGGCCCAGGAACCCTTAGATTTTCGGCGGGAGTGATTCTCACACTCCTTGTCGCTACTCATGCCATCATCAGCTCTTGTGGGACCTCCAACGCTCCTTACGGTACGCCTTCATCGGTAAACACAATGCTCTCCTACCACTCTTTCGAGTCCGTAGCTTCGGTACGTATCTTTAGCCCCGTTACATTTTCGGCGCAGAACCACTAGTCCAGTGAGCTATTACGCTTTCTTTAAAGGGTGGCTGCTTCTAAGCCAACCTCCTGGATGTCACAGTAGTTCCACAACCTTTCCCACTTAGACACGATTTTGGGACCTTAGCTGACGGTAAGGGCTCTTTCCCTCTCGACCACGGACCTTAGCATCCGCAGTCTCACTGCCTGGTATTACTTAACGGTATTCTGAGTTTGATATGGTTTGGTAAGATGGTAATCCCCCTAGCCAATTCAGTGCTGTACCCCCGTTAGTATTCGCCAGACGCTGCACCTAAATGCATTTCGGAGAGAACCAGCTATCACGGAATTTGATTGGCCTTTCACCCCTATCCACAAGTCATCCCAACAGTTTTCAACCTATATGGGTTCGGTCCTCCACAAGGTGTTACCCTCGCTTCAACCTGCTCATGGATAGCTCATCCCGTTTCGGGTCTACGACATGCAACTAATTCGCCCTATTAAGACTCGGTTTCCCTACGGCTACACCTGCAACGGCTTAACCTTGCTACATATCGTAACTCGATGGCTCATAATGCAAAAGGTACGATGTCATGCCTTACAATAGCACTTCATCCGATTGTAAGTATACAGTTTCAGATTCTATTTCACTCCCCTCATCGGGGTTCTTTTCATCTTTCCCTCACGGTACTTGTTCACTATCGGTCAGTAAGTAGTATTTAGCCTTGGAAGGTGGTCCTCCCAGATTCAGACAGGGTTTCACGTGCCCCGCCCTACTCAGGATACTGCTAGCCACGATCAACTTTTAGGTACGAGACTTTCACTCTCTTTGGTCATACTTCCCAGTATGTTCCCCTAATATCACGCATACACATTGCAGTCCTACAACCCCAGGTAGTAAACTAACTGGTTTGGGCTCTTTCGCGTTCGCTCGCCGCTACTAGCAAAATCTCAATTGATTTATATTCCTCGAGGTACTAAGATGTTTCAATTCCCTCGGTTCGCTCCTACATAGCTACTTTACTCACTATGTGGTTACTAATGTTTCCATTAGCAGGGTTCCCCCATTCAGAAATATCCGGGTCAAAGCCTGCTTGACGGCTCGCCGAATCATATCGCAGTCTAACACACGTCTTTCTTCGCCTCTTACTGCCAAGACATCCACTGTATACCCTTAGTAGCTTTATCTAACCTAACTAAAGTATTACTTGTAATTCTTGTTGTTTTTTACTTATGAGTTCTCGTCTTCTATCTGATCCTGTTATGTAAATGTTAAAGAACAA
>NZ_AUNI01000018.1 GCF_000447795.1 Bacteriovorax sp. Seq25_V
GTCATGGCAAAAGAATCTTTTGACAGAAGCAAGCCCCACGTAAACATTGGAACGATTGGGCACGTAGACCACGGTAAAACAACTTTAACAGCAGCAATTTCAATTACACTTGCTAACGCACTTGGTGGAACAGTAAGAAAGTTCGACGAAATTGACTCTGCTCCAGAAGAAAAAGCGAGAGGGATTACAATTAATACTTCTCACATTGAGTATGAGACAGCTAACAGACACTACGCTCACGTAGACTGTCCAGGTCACGCTGACTACGTTAAAAACATGATTACAGGTGCGGCACAGATGGACGGAGCGATCCTAGTTTGTTCAGCGGCTGACGGTCCAATGCCACAAACAAGAGAGCACATTCTTCTTGCGCGTCAGGTAGGTGTACCAGCGATCGTAGTTTTCTTAAATAAAGTAGATCAAGTAGATGATGAAGAACTACTTGAGCTAGTAGAAATGGAAATCAGAGAGCTTCTATCTTCTTATGACTTCCCAGGTGACGATCTTCCAATCGTAGCAGGTTCAGCACTTGCGGCACTTGAGATGAGAGACGATGCAATCGGAAAAGATAAAGTACTAGAGCTTATGGCACAAGTTGACGAGTATATCCCAACACCAGCTAGAGCGACAGATCTACCATTCCTAATGCCAGTAGAAGACGTATTCTCAATTTCAGGACGTGGTACAGTTTGTACAGGACGTGTTGAAAGAGGTATCGTTAAGGTAAACGAGGAAGTAGAAATCGTAGGTATCAAAGAGACAGCGAAGACAACTGTAACAGGTGTTGAGATGTTCAGAAAGCTACTTGACGAAGGTAGAGCGGGAGATAACGTAGGTCTTCTTTTAAGAGGTATCAAGAGAGAAGAAATTGAGCGTGGACAATGTTTAATTAAGCCAGGTTCAGTTAAGCCACACAAGAAATTTAATTGTGAGGTTTATATTCTTTCTAAAGACGAAGGTGGAAGACACACTCCAATCTTTAAAGGTTACAGACCACAGTTTTACTTCAGAACAACAGACGTAACAGGTGACATTACACTTGCGGACGGAGTTGAGATGGTAATGCCAGGAGACAACACTTCATTCGCAGTAGATTTAATTACTCCAATTGCGATGGAAAAAGGTCTTAAGTTCGCGATCCGTGAGGGTGGTAGAACAATTGGTGCAGGAACTGTATCAGAAATCCTTGCTTAATTT